>JBDTTO010001072.1:0-1501 GCA_039930585.1 Gemmatimonadaceae bacterium | reverse complement strand
TCCAAAACTCACGCGCTCGGTGCTCGACCGACTGCCGAAAGTTTTTGGATTGACTGGGGGCGAGGTGTTCGTGTTTCCGTGTTCGGGAACGGGCATCTGGGAAGCGGCGCTCACCAATGCGCTCAACCCCGGTGACAAGTTGTTGGCCGTGCGATTTGGACAGTTCTCACATCTGTTCATCAATCACGCGCGCGCGTTGGGTTACACCGTCGATGTGATCGAAGCCCCGTGGGGCGATACCATTCCCATTGACAAACTCGAAGCGGCGCTGGCGACCGATACCAACCACGCGTACAAAGGATTGCTCGCGGTTCACAACGAAACGGCAACCGGTGTGACGGCTGACATTGGGGCAGTGCGTGGTGCGCTTAATCGCACCAATCATCCCGCGCTGTTGTTGGTGGATGGGATCAGCTCTATTGGCAGTCTCGAATTCAAGGCCGATGAGTGGGGCGTTGATTTCGCGATTGCGGGTTCGCAGAAAGGATTCATGATGCCCGCGGGCCTGGGTGTGGTGGGCGTGAGTGCGAAAGCACGACCGTTTGTCGACCATTCGAAATCTCCGCGCGCGTATTTCGATATGCGTCCCATGCGCGTGCAGAACGCGACCGGATCGTTTCCGTACACGCCGGCCTTGTCGCATCTGTTTGGGATGGAAGAAGCGCTTAACATGATGGAAGAAGAAGGATTGTCCAACGTGTATGCGCGTCATCACTACCTGGCCAGCGGCGCACGAGCGGCCATCCACGCGTGGGGACTCAAGCTGTGCGCGGTGCGTCCCGAGTTGTACTCGAACACCGTCAGCACCATCATGACACCCGACGGACACGACGCCGCGAAAACCATCGACGTTGCGTTCCGTCGCTACGAACTCTCGCTGGGTGCGGGACTGGGTGAACTGGGTGGCAAAGGGTTTCGTATTGGGCACTTGGGTGATCTCAATCCGTTGATGTTGGCGGGCGCGCTGGCGGGTGTTGAAATGGCGCTCAACGATTCCGGCGTGCCGGTTGAACTGGGCAAGGGTGTTGGTGCGGCAATGAAGTACTGGCGCGACAACGCGCCCAAGGCGTAGTCGGCGCGATCATGGCGAAACCGAAAGTTGTTGTGACACGAAAACTTCCAGCGTCGGTTGAAGCGGAAATCGCGGCGCGGTTCGACGCACATCTGAATGCCAACGACGTCGCCATGACGCCGGCGCAAATTGCGGAAGCGATGCGGTACGCGGATGGGTTGTTGTGCACCGTTGGTGACAAAGTTACCGCCCAACATTTCGCGGTCGATCGTCGCACGGTCAGGATTGTCGCCAACTATGGTGTTGGTGTGAATCACATCGATCGTGCCGCAGCGCAGAAAGCGGGCGTTGTTGTCACGAATACGCCCGATGTGCTCACGGACGATACCGCGGACATCGCACTGGCGCTCATCATCATGGCCATGCGCCGATTGGGTGAAGGTGAACGGCATCTACGTTCGGGGGCATGGTCCGGCTGGCGCCCAACCC
>JBDTTO010001071.1:0-1502 GCA_039930585.1 Gemmatimonadaceae bacterium | reverse complement strand
ACGACTGTACCTGCTCGACCAATTTCTTCTCGCGGCGATTTGCTGACGTCGTAACCAACAACGGTGACAGCAATCGGATTGGCGTCGGAGCCCGTGGTGACGAGATCGACGGCACGCTTCGTGGTGCTGATAGTTGTGCCAACGTTCGCTTCGCCAACGGCGGAGAGTGTTGCAAAGAGAGAAGTCTGCGTCCACTCGTAAACGAAATTTCCCGTTACATTCGCCGGAAGCGCGACCGTGAAATTGACGCGATCGCCAGCGGCAACGCGCGGACTATCGGGCGTGAGTTCGAGCTTCTGACGGACAAGCGTCACCGTCCATGTTGACCCGAGATCCGAGTTGAACGTGTCGTAGATGACTGCGCCGAAATCCCACGCTTCCAGCACAGCGCCAACGGCAAAGAGTGGCGCGAATACTGCCTGAAACATCTTCGAGCCCTTCAACCAGCGTGACTGCGTTAACACCTGCGACTCGGCTCTTAATGCTTTCGCTTCAGCTACACCGACTACGTCCAACACCAACGGTTTCCAGAATTGCGTGGACAGATTGCTGCTGAATGCGTCGTTGACGATGGCCTGAATACCGGCTTTGACCTGCCCTACGGATCCCGCTTCGAGTTGCGTGAGTATGCGCGTGAACGTGGCGGATTTTGCTGCGGCTGCCTGCACCACCACACCCGCAACGACAGACTTCGCGGCGGAGATGACGCCGATGCCGCCAAAGAAACAGAAAATTGGAAAGAGCACATCGCCGAATACGGTTGTGTTGAACAGACTCTGCGCATCGCTGCGCCACGTCGCAACTTCCTGTGCGTAGATCGGATCGTGAAAGAACGCCGGCTCCAACGCATTCTGCGCCAGAATTTTCCACGTCGATGCAATCACAATCGCGTGATAAACGGTTTTGTCTGCGCTCGCTGGTTTGAGAATCAACGGAATCGCCGGCAAGTTGACGGGCTGAAACGGTGAGCTTCCGTGAAAAAATGTGAGGAAGTCTTTGAGCGCAGTAAACAGCGACAGGTTTTCGGTCGATGAAAGATCGATCGGGCCAATCTCGCGAATCGCGGGGCTGTTGTTCGTTGTCTGATTGCCGACCAGCGAACTGACTTGATACACGTACACTTTGCAGCCGCGCCGTTTGGTATTTGATACGAGCAGTGACGTCGTGTTCGTATCCTGATTGACCATCACGCCGTTCTGTTCTGCGGACGGCGAGATCGACATCAACGTTGGCGCGGCGAGTGAGGGCAGATGCGTGGGCAGATTCGCAATTTCGTGCTTCGGTGCATGCTCATTTGCATCAACCCGAATGGCGGATCCAAGCATCGTCTGCAAAGCAGCCTTGATCGCCGGTCCGAGTGGTGCCGCATTGTTGATGATCGCATGCGGATCCGCGGCCACTGCTTTTGCCACTGCGGATTCGAGTGCGGCAATTGCCGGATCATTGTTGAGTAGCGTGAGCACTTGCGCCATCGATGATGCGGGGAGCGCGTATGCGGCGGT
>JBDTTO010001070.1:0-1503 GCA_039930585.1 Gemmatimonadaceae bacterium | reverse complement strand
GGCGACGACTACTTTCTCGCGAACTACAAACAAATCGCCGACTACTGGCGGAAGCTCGAGAAAGAATCGCCGCGTGTGAAAGTGCAGAACATGGGCAAGACCGCCGAAGGACGCGATCAATTGATGGTGATCGTGACGTCACCCGAAAATCATCGCCAGCTCGAACAGTATCGCGAAATTTCAGCGAGGCTCGCCAAGGCCGAAGGACTGACGGATGATCAGGCGCGCGCGCTGGCGAAAGAGGGCAAAGCCGTCGTGTGGATTGATGGCGGACTGCACGCGACAGAAACGTTGGGCGCGCAGCAGCTCGGTGAAATGGTTTATCAAATGGCCAGTCGCACCGACGAAGAAACGATGCGATTTCTGAATGACGTGATCATTCTTTTTGTGCATGCCAACCCCGACGGCAATGACCTCGTAGCCGATTGGTACATGCGCAATTCTGTACCGACCGAACGCACCCTGAATGGATTGCCACGTCTGTATCAGAAGTACATCGGCCACGACAACAACCGCGAGTTCTTCACGTCAACGCAAGCGGAGACCGAAAACATCAATCGCGTTTTGTACCATCAATGGTTTCCGCAGCTTTTGTACAATCACCATCAGAGTGGCCCCGCTGGAACGGTCGTGTATTCCCCGCCCTTCCGCGATCCGTACAACTACAATCTCGACCCCGCGATGCTGCTTGGTATTCAAGCGCTCGGTACGGCAATGCACGAACGCCTCGCGATCGAGAACAAGCCTGGTGCGACCATGCGCTCAGGTGGCCCGTATGATGGTTGGTGGAACGGCGGCATTCGTAACACTGCCACGTTTCATAACACCATTGCGGTGCTGACAGAAATGATTGGCAGCCCAACACCGATGCGTATTCCATTGGTGAAGGAACGTCAGATTCCTGGTGGTGACATGGCCATGCCAATTGCTCCACAGGAATGGCACATGCGCCAATCGATTGAATACTCAGTATCGCTCAATCGCGCCGTGCTCGATCATGCGTCGCGCCTGCGTGAGAATTTGTTGTTCAACATCTATCGCATGGGTAAAAACTCCATCGAGCGCGGAAGTCGCGACACGTGGACGGCCAATCCACGTCGCGATGCGGAGGTGGCGGCGCGGGTGCGTGGTGCGGAGTCATTTGTGTGGGCTGCGCAGCACGCGTCGGAATATCGTGATCCACGCGGCTACATCATTCCGTCCGATCAGGCAGACTTTCCTACGGCAATCAAATTCATCAACTCGTTGCGAGAAACGGGCATCACGATACAACGCGCGACCGCTGCGTTTTCAGTTGCCGGAAAACAATATCCCGCCGGATCATTCGTTGTACCAACTGCGCAGGCATTTCGTCCGCACGTGATCGATATGTTCGAGCCGCAAGTGCATCCGGATGTGTTTCCATTTCCTGGTTCACCGCCAACGCCGCCGTACGACAACGCGGGATGGACGCTTGCATTTCAGATGGGCGTGCACTTTGATCGCGTGCTGGATGCGTTTTCC
>JBDTTO010001069.1:0-1506 GCA_039930585.1 Gemmatimonadaceae bacterium | reverse complement strand
CTCGAAGGCAACTGACTTTCAGCTTTCGTTTTCTGATTGCTGATATCACCAACATTTACGGAGCACGCATTCGTGCGCGATTCAATAGCACCAAAAGAAACCGCAACTGAAGAGAACACCGAGTGCGTCGGTTGCGGCAACTGGGAACGCCGGCAGTTCGTGCAATCGGCCGTCGGATCCGTAGCCGCACTACTCGGACTTTCGTTATTTGGGAGCACAGAAGCGGCCGCGCAAATATTTCCGCTGAATGCGCGTGCAGACAGCGCGACGGGTGCGACTAACTATCCAATTCCCGCGACGGATGGCGTCAGCATTGATACCACGAATTATGTGATTCTTGCTCGCGCCGATAACAAAGTCTACGCATTCGCACTGTCGTGTCCGCACCAGAACACATCGCTGCGATGGAACGCCAAGGATCATCGATTCCAGTGTCCCAAACACAAGTCGCGGTACGCGGCGTCCGGAGAATTTCTTGATGGACGGGCCACGCGAAACATGGATCGGCTTCCCATCAAGCTCGAAGCAAATGCGGTTGCTGTCGATACCGTGCATGAAATTCGAAGCGATCAGGATGCCGCGAAATGGGCGTCTGCGTTCGTTCAACTCACTGCCTGACGCGGAGCTTTATTATGTCTGCTGACTTTCCGGCTGCGTCCTCGCCGACTCCGCTCGCATGCGTGAGTTGCAACCGCCGACAGTTTGTTTCAAGCTCAATTCTGCTTGCCGTGAGCGGCCTGTTGATTGATGCCTGCGGCGATGGCGTTATCGGCGCATCCAATTCACAGATACTCGGCGCTGTCGATTTCACGGTCACACTCGCAGCTTATCCGGCGCTCGCAAATGTTGGTGGGATTGCCCGCATTACTGGAACGCATTCGCCGGTTGCCGTTGCGCGCACGGGGGCGTCAACGTTTTTGGGGCTTTCGTTGATCTGTCCACATCAGGGTACCACCGTAAATATCAACGGCAGCGGGTTCGTATGTCCGAATCATGGCGCTCGATTCGATAACACGGGCGCCTGGGTGCAGAGTCAGCAGCGCACGAGTAGCCTCACGCGCGTTCCCGTCACCTACGACGCCACCGCAGGTACGCTCAAGCTCGGATGAATGGCGAGCCCGCGTTCTGGTGAGATGCGTCCGACGACTACTTCCTGAGCCGACGCAGATCTGCTTCAGCCGCCATGAATCCGAATCCGGGCCATCCGCCTGACGCGATGGCGCGCGTGAAAGCCTCGCGGGCTTTAACGGTGTCGCCTTTCACCAGATACCAATTGCCCAATCCGAAGTTGAGCGTCGCCTTCTGAATGTCCGCTGTATCGGCAGCGGTAAACATTGTCGTTGGTGTCAGTTCGCCGCGATACAACTTGAGACGCGTTCCATACGCATACCCTGGTGGCGGCGGCAGAATATCCGGTTTGCGCGCGAGCATCGCCTTGGCCTCGGCTTCTTTTCCGGCGCGCATCAGCGAACTCCATAACCAGTCGGTCGAGCCCGACAGCTCACC
>JBDTTO010001068.1:0-1513 GCA_039930585.1 Gemmatimonadaceae bacterium | reverse complement strand
AATAACAACACCCGTGGCCACGAACATTGGCAACGGGTGTTGTTTGTATGATCGGCGAAACACGCGCGCAGTTTCCAAAAAAACAGGGCGTCCGTCGAAGACGTGACGCCGCTATTTGGTATTGCGTAGCATCCGCGTAAGGATGTTTTCTAAATCCGCCTGATCTGCGTCCATTGTTTGCAGTTGCAGTTGCGCTGGCAGTTGCAGTTGCGCTTGCAGTCGCGATCGCAGTCGCCTCAATCCAACGGACAACTCGCGCCCGTGCGATCAACATTCCGACCACGCACCGGCTCCAACAGCACGCCGTATTCCGGATGCGCATCGATGTATTTGCCGACGTACCAGCACGACGGAATCACCTGCAGGTTGTGGTCGCGCGCGTAATTCAACGCTGCCTCGGCCAACTGCGCTCCCGTGCCTCGCCCGCGTGCGGTCGACGGCACAAATGTGCTGACCATGTCCATCACATCGGGCGATGTCATGCGATACATGAGCTTTGCGTCGCCTTCGGGCATTACCAGCACGAATCGACTTTGCTCGGGATGATGTTCAACCATGATCGGCTGGGCTTAATGAATTCGAAAGGTTGGTAAGTCTCTCTCAAAGGTACCCCCCGAGCGGCGATTGGTGCTTGTGGGCGTTGGCGGCGCGGGGGCAGATTTCAGCGAACTCCGCCCCACCTCCCCATTCGTTGGAGCATGCATGCAGCACGTTCGCCAAGGATTTCTGCTTGTCGCCCTGTTTGCCGTGGCCTCGTCCGCGAGCGCACAAGGCGCCAAGGTTAATGCCTACGGCAATCCACAAACACTGAAGCCGACGCCGACCTCCTCGGCCATTGATGTCCATGATTTGCAGGTGCGTTTATATCAGTTTGCCGATGACTCCATGCAAGGCCGGCAGATTGGACGCGTTGGCAACTACAAGGGCACTTCGTACATCGCAGCCGAAGTGAAACGCCTCGGCTTGCTGCCTGCGGGCGATAACGGCACGTACTTCCAGGTGTTGCCGTATCACCTTCGCAAGTTCACGAACCATTCGCGGTTGACGGTTGATGGAAATCCGCTCACGTGGAACGATCAGTGGCTCGCGAATCCTGCGAACATGACGCGTGCGCCGCGGGATATTCGCGAAGCGGACGTTGTTTTCGGTGGCGTGGCCGGTGATACGACCGCACAGATTTCAGCCGAACAGGCGAACGGCAAGGTTGTGGTGATGTTGCCAGCGCCACCGCGCGCTCCTGGAGCTGCACCGGCTGGTGGTCGTGGTGGAGCAGGTGGTCGTGGTGGTTTTGCACCGCCGGTTAATCGTATGGCGGGTGCCATTGCCGTAATCACGGTGGACCTTGATGCACTCACACCAGCGCAACGCGTTGCGGTGAATGAGCCGACGGTTGCGTCGGGTGCCGGTGGCGGTGGTCGCGGTGGTGCAGGCGGACGTGGTGGTGCGGCCGGCGCGCCGGTTGATTCCATTGCGCTGCTCAAGGCACAACTCGCGGCAGCAGGCGCACCACAGG
>JBDTTO010001067.1:0-1517 GCA_039930585.1 Gemmatimonadaceae bacterium | reverse complement strand
CATCGCACTACTGCCGGAGAATCGCATGTCGTTCGTGATCGAGACCGTTGGAGAAGTGCAAGTGGTGGCGGTCGTGGGCCAGCTGGTGGTGGGAAATCGTCAGGAATTCAAGCAGACGGTGCTGGACGAAGTAGAGAAAGGCGCGCGTCGTATCCTGATTGATTTTTCTGAAACCGGATACGTCGATAGCTCCGGACTTGGCGCATTGGTTTCGTTGAACAAGCGCTTACGCGAAGCCGGCGGCGAACTTCGCCTGGCAGCGTTGAATGAGGACATGCGCACGCTGTTCGAACTGACGCGATTGGATACGCTGTTTCAGTTATACGGCTCCCGCGCTGACGCGCTCGCAAATTTTTGAGCAGTCGGCAGTGGCTCACAGCATGAACACCGAACCGGTTACGGTTGTGCGTCGCGAATGGATGATCACGTCCAATGTGATGCACATCGAACCATTGGTCGCGGAAGTTGTCTCGCTCTGTCTCGACGCAGGGATGTCGCCACGCGCATGCCGGTTGAACATTCCGGTTGCATTTACGGAAGCGTTGTCCAACGCGATCGTGTGTGGTAATCAGGAAGATGAGTCCAAGCAGGTGAAGGCGACGTTTTCGCTTGACGCAGCATCTTTGGTGCTTGAAGTGACCGACGATGGCATGGGATTCGACGCCGCGACCGTCAACTTTTCGCCGGACGACCTTGACTGGCTTGAGCGCGAAGATGGTCGCGGATTATTTCTCATGCGTTCGTTGATGGATTGTGTTGAATCGCAGCGCCCGATAAATGGAAGACAGGGACACACTGTTCGCCTGGTGCTCAAGCGGGCATGAACGAATTCGCCGCCGTCCTGGCCGCGTTCCGCGAGGCCACGGGGCGCGAAGTTGCAATCTGGGAACGACGCGAAGGTAGCGTCGTGCCACAACTGATCGGCGCAACTTCACCAGAGTTTGGTCAACGAACACAATTCGGCGCAGTTGCTTGGGATGTACCGTCGTGGGCAGTCGCCAACGATCTCGTTGCGCATCTGGTTGCCACGGGAGACAGCACCGGCTGGTTGTTCAGCGAACGCGGCGATCACCCCGAAGCCGAACGATTTCTTGGCCGACTGCTTCCAGCGGTGCGACGCATTGTGCGCGAACGCGATGGCGCCACGCGCGAATTGGCCGAGCGTTATGAAGAGATCAGTTTGTTGTACACGATCGGTGAAATGTTGGGGAGCAGCACGTCGGTCGATGCGGTGGCGGGAACGCTACTTCGCGAAATGGCGATAACCGTTGGTGCGCCGCGCGCTGCATTTCTCATTCTGAACGAAGAACAACAGACGCTGGAGCCCGTCGCAACGCTCGGTATTGTAGGTACGCCGTACCGCCAGATTCGCGTTGACGACCCCCAACACATTGGTGCGCGCGCATTTCGTCTTGCGCAAACTGTCGTTGACGACAGTGGCCCCGCCGCGATCTCCGAACCCGTCCTCGCAGTTGGTGGAGGGGGTGTATTGGCTGCCGCAATCACGCGAGCAAATG
>JBDTTO010001066.1:0-1519 GCA_039930585.1 Gemmatimonadaceae bacterium | reverse complement strand
GTTTTATCTGGTCGCGATGTTGTTCATTGTGTTTGACATCGAAACCGTGTTCATGATTCCGTGGGGCGTGCACTTCCGTCAGCTGTCATGCGCAGTGGAATTGGTTGGCAACGCATGTCCAGCGGGACAGGTTCAGTTCTTTGGGTTGGGTGAGATGCTGGTGTTCGCTGCAATACTCATCGTTGGATATTTGTACGTGTTGAGGAAGGGAGCCCTTTCATGGGATTAAGCGGTCCGATACCCGAGGGTGCGCGCGGCGACAGTGGGCGCAGCACCATTCAGATAGATCCGTCAAACAACGACAGTTGGGTAACGACCCGACTCGATTTTCTGGTCAACTGGGGACGCGCGCATTCGTTGTGGCCGATGCCATTTGGTACGGCGTGCTGCGCGATCGAATTCATGGCCACCGCAGCATCGCGTTTTGACTTATCGCGCTTCGGCATGGAGCGCTTGAGCTATTCGCCGCGGCAGGCCGACGTGTTGTTGTGCGCGGGTCGCGTGCCACTCAAGCTTGCGCCAGTGATTCGCCGCATCTATCAGCAGATGCCGCAGCCCAAGTGGGTTATTTCGATGGGCGCGTGTGCATCCACGGGTGGCATGTTTGACAACTACGCAGTGGTGCAGGGCATCGACACGATCATTCCGGTCGATGTGTACGTGCCGGGTTGCCCGCCACGCCCCGAAGCATTGATGTACGGCATCATGATGCTGCAGAAAAAAGTCATGACTGAGCGCCTTCGCGACGGAAAGATTCGCGAAGAAATCGTGCCGGATCCTACAAGCCAGCTGTACATCCCGCCGTCGCGCATTGATGAATTGTCCGAGCCTTTTGGCAATTCCGTTAATCAGACGAGGTCCGCGCCGTGAGCGACGGACACGCAGATCGCTCTCATACGGACGGTCCTTTTGCAATGATTCCTGCGGGAACGCAGGCGTCAGTTGCGCCGGCCACGCCCAGGAACGTTCCCAATCGCGGTGGCGAGCCGAATCCAAGTGCAGCAGCGCTCGCAGCGATATTTGGCGATCGCATTGTGCGCTCGTGGGTCAACTGCGGCGAAACGAATGTCGTCGTCAAAGTTGAAGCGATTCACGACGTCATTCAGTGGCTGCACGAAGATCACGGCCAGCGCTACGAGTATCTCGTTGACGTGACGGCTGTTGAATACCGGGACGCGGGTCGCCCATTGGAAGTGGTGTGGCATCTGCGTTCGCTCAGCTTCCTGCGTTTTTTGCGTTTGAAAGTTGAACTGTCAGCGCGCGGTCCACTGATGGTGCCGAGTGTCATGGACATTTACAGTGGCGCCGATTGGCTCGAACGTGAATGCTGGGACATGTTCGGCATCAAGTTCGAAGGGCATCCCGATTTGCGTCGCATTCTCCTGTGGGAGAGCTATCGCGAAGGATTTCCGCTGCGCAAAGACTTTCCGTTGCGCGGACGTTTCTCGCGCGCCGAACAGTTGAAGCAGGCGCTCGCGGCCGATCCGGAAGCGCGCTACAGCATGGAAGAACTCACGAT
>JBDTTO010001065.1:0-1523 GCA_039930585.1 Gemmatimonadaceae bacterium | reverse complement strand
GGTGGTTTCACCCGAAGGTGTGGATCGTTCTGACGTGTGCCGGTCTGTGTTTTGCGCTGTACGGTGTGTGGGCGATGGCCGAACGTCAGCTGGAAATCGGGCCGGACAACATGTCGCAGTCAGAGGAGTCGCTGTGGACCGTGTTGCGCGTCGTTGCCGCGCTCGCGGGTTTGGCGTCGGCGCTCATCATGGCGTTCTCTCTTGTTGAACGCATGATTGGCACCTGGATCAGTTGAACGACGCGATCACGGCAGACCCGCTCCATCTGCACCGATCCAATCGTACGTGCGTACGACACCCATTGAGCGCCACTTCGATGGATACACACTCTGCTGCCAATCAAGCGGCTCGGCCAATGGGTGCGGCACGGCCGCAAGCGCCAACGCTGCCTTGATGTCTTTTCGTTGTTCGGCGCCCAATGCATCTGGTGCGAGCGAGAGAAATGTCATCGTGCCACTTCGCGCCAGCAGATCGAGCCACTGTTTGTTGAGTGACCATGGCAGCGCGTTTGTTACGCCGACACAGTCCGCATCCGCCACGTAAAACGCGCCATGTTGCGCGCCGCGAAATGCGAGCGAGTTCACTCCCATTTTGCGCGTGCGTGACCACTCGGTGCCGCTGGTGTCATCACCAACGCGGCAGATTTCAAAATGTCCTGCCGACAGATGACTGACTGTGTTGCAACCAATGACCAAACTTGTGTCAGCCGCTTTTCGAATTGTTGCGTACAACTCGTTGATGATTTCGGCAGTAGTGCGCGACGAGCCGGTTGTGAATGTCCAGCCGTCGCGCGTCATTGCTGCGCCCATCGTGCTTCCCCAGCGACCGAAAATGTCGTAGGTCGTGTAGTCGTGTTTGATCAGTTCGTAGCCCCACTGACGCACCCGCGCAATGTCGTCGGAGACCTTCTGCAGGACTTCCGGAACGCTTGGATCCATGAAGTTTTTGTCGCGAGGTAGTCGCCACGTGTCCGGCGCGCCTTTTGTGGCTTGTAGTGGACGAATCCACACACCAGGCCGTGCGCCAAAATTGCGAATTTCTCCAGAGAGTTTTGCCATGTCGCCGAATTTTTCATTGCCGTGATCCCACGTGCCTACGCCCGCTTTGTCGCTGCCACGTTCGGGTTGCCAACCATCATCAATTACAGCAAACGGACGATTATTTCCGGTTGGTGAAAGTTCGACAATATGTTGCGCATCCACACGCACTGTCTCTGCACTGTTCTTGCCGTAAACCCAATACCAATCGTTACTGCCGTACACTGGTTGCGACGGAATGCGCGGATTGTTGCACATGTGTTTGCAGAATTCGCGCAATGCGGCAAACGATGATTTACCGGGGAGACTGATTTCGCTGAGGACTGTGCAAACGTCCAATGTTCGTTGGCCGAGTTGCACGCCAACACCGCCGCTTCGAACGTCGGCCCATAAACTCATTCCGCGCGGGTCCAGTTGCCACGAGCAGAACGCATTCGCGCCGGTGCGCACGCCATACATGCTGGTGAACGAGCCGTTGAACGTTGC
>JBDTTO010001064.1:0-1525 GCA_039930585.1 Gemmatimonadaceae bacterium | reverse complement strand
GGACGGAAAATCATTGGCTTACACAATGATTCCGCACGAATGGAAGCCCATGAAGGATGGCGTGATGTCGCGGACACTCCGTAACGCGCGTCTCGTGTCGTGGGATGTTGCGACGCGCAAAATCACCGAATATCCAATGACTGCGCTGGATGTCAGTGTTGGACAACCGCGCTGGTCGGCCGATGGCAAGAACATTTGGTTCAGCGCGAGTGACCGTGTGTATCAAAGCCTGTACAACTACGACATTGCGAAAGGCACGGGCACGAAAATGACGCACGACGTTGTTGTGAACGGCGCATCACCCAGCAAAGATGGTTCGAAGATGGCGTTCATCATGGACACGCCCGACTGGCCGGGCGAAGTGTTCGTGCAGGATGCATCAACCGGCGCGCCAAAACGCATCACGAATACCAATCCGTGGTTGAGTGAACTCGCACTCGGTTCAACCGAAGTCGTGACGTGGAAGAGCAAAGACGGACAAATGGTTGAAGGCGTGTTGCTCAAGCCTGTTGGATATTCTGCAGGTCAGAAAGTGCCGCTGCTTGTTTCGGCGCACGGCGGACCAACGGGTGCGCACAACAATGGATTCAAAGGTGGTACAAGTCCCGGTCAATCATGGGCAGCGCGGGGTTGGGCGGTGTTGTATCCGAATCCGCGCGGCTCAACCGGCTACGGCGAAAAGTGGATGCGTGGCAACGTTCCCGAATGGGGTGTTGGCGACTATCGCGACATCATGACGGGTGTTGATGATCTCATCAAACGCGGTGTTGTTGATTCCACGAAGATGGCATTTGAAGGCTGGAGTTATGGCGGATACATGACGTCGTGGGTCGTGTCACAGACGGGGCGCTTCAAAGCCGCGATGATGGGCGCAGGTTTGCCATCACTGTTGTCGATGTATGGCACGACCGACATTCCGGGCTATATCGGAACGTTCTTCAATGGCGCGCCGCAATACGACGGCTCAATCATCAATCCATCCATCAAATTTTATCTCGAACACTCGGCCATCAGTTACACGGATAAAGTCACGACGCCGCTGTTGATATTGCATGGCGGCTCAGACGAACGCGTGCCAATTGGTCAGCCGATGGAGTTTTATCGCGCCCTGAAAGATCGCGGAAAAACTGCGGAACTTGTGTTCTATCCACGCGAAGGACACGGATTTACCGAGTACTATCATCAGGTTGATCGCATGAAGCGCGAATACGCGTGGATCATGAAGTACACGCTGGGTGTTGATAAGGTGATGTGACGCATTTCCTGCGTCGGTAACTGAACAAGCAGGATGCGGGGGGCAACGAGGTCCCCCGCTCGTTAACGTGTGAGTCCATTTCAAAATGTCAAAATTCAACTTGTGTTGTTTGTTGGCTCCCATCGCACTTTTTGCCAGTGCCTGCACGTCCGAAGTTGAGCCGATACTGCCGGAAGTGTGCCGTGGGCCTGGCGGCTGCGCACGTCTGGCAGTTTTTGTCGACCGTCCCGCCGAACCCTGGCCGGTTTATTGGCAATGGGATGTGCGTGC
>JBDTTO010001063.1:0-1525 GCA_039930585.1 Gemmatimonadaceae bacterium | reverse complement strand
GTACGAGCGTCGAGAGTTTTTCAACAAGCGCCGGAAGAATCATCGGTCGTGTCCAACCATCATTACCAGCACACTCGCTGACGAGAGACCCATCGAGACGAGATTCACATTGCGGTGCGCCTGTCGCTTACTGAGCGAGGTTTCAGCTTGATCCGCAAGCACAACACCGGCATAAGTGAAGCCCGCAGATGCCGCAGTGAAAAGCAACGTATGTACAATTTTGCGCTTTCGGTCGATGGGATCATGACGACTCTGCCACAAATTGATTCCACCGGTAACGGTGTTCACCGCGAACAGCGCGGAGACGGCTGTTGCCGATGCGCGATGCACGTTTTTCGTGAGTCCGGACGCGGTTGAACCTTCCTTGAACAACTTGTCACCGCTGATATAGGACGCGGCAAACAGTGGGAGCATTGTATAACTCAAGCGCCGATGAATCGTGGCACGAGTACCATACCATTCGCTGTAATCAACAGGAATGCGACGTCGCGGCAGTGTGTCCTGCGCCGTCAATGCGGTGACTGAACGACTGGTATCCGCTTGTGCCAACAGCGTGTCACTACCGAGTACCAGCAACGCAATCAACATCGAGCTTCGAACTATCGACACGCACGTACCTCCTCATCGTTGGTTGCACCTGCCTTGCGCGTTCGCAATCAACACACACAACGCGCTGCGTACCCTATGTGAATTTTTTCAGGTCACGAACACGGCTGTGTGCCCTGCATTGATCTTCGACAGCGCTCATGACAGTGCAGTTACAGACACTGTCAGGGTTTTTACTACAAGTCGCCGAATTAATGCGCTGTTAATCTGGTTACAAAATGGAACATTGCGGCAAACCCGATTATTTACGTGCATCGCGTATCGATTTCGACAGGATACACCCCGCCTCGCGCCATGCGCGCTTGGGCGGTAAAATTCTCAATGTCCATTTTGCCAATCGCCGCTGCGCGCGCTGCTCTGCTCGCGATAACGCTGGTCGCATTCACACCAGCGACGCGCACGCCAGTGTCGTTGTATCTCGTCGGTGATTCCACCATGGCCGACAAGCCCGATCCCGCGCACAATCCAGAGCGAGGTTGGGGTCAGGCATTGCCCGTGTTTTTTGACAGTGGCGTTGTCGTAAAAAATCATGCGGTGAATGGACGCAGCACAAAAAGTTTTATCACCGAAGGACGCTGGGACGCCGTGCAGCGCATGCTCAAGCCAGGCGACTTCGTGTTCATCGAGTTTGGACATAACGATGAAAAAATCGAAGACACCACGCGTTACGCGGCGCCTGATGGCGCGTATCGCACGAACCTGGTGCGCTTCATTCGCGATACACGCGCTGCGGGCGCAACACCCGTGCTGTTCACACCAATTGCGCGACGTCAATTCAACGACAAGGGCGAACTCACCGAAACACACGGCCTGTATCCCGCTGCGGTTCGCGCAGTCGCTTCTCAACAAAACGTACAACTGATCGACCTTGGTCAACTCACGAGTGAACTGCTCACGTCGTACGGCAACGAAAAGTCGA
>JBDTTO010001062.1:0-1527 GCA_039930585.1 Gemmatimonadaceae bacterium | reverse complement strand
CGCCAGCGCTTCCGCAACATTTGTGGCCGCGGCCGGAACTCCACTCAATGTTCAATGCAGCGACGGCGTACGCTCGGTCAATTCCGATACAACTGCACCATAACCATCTGTTCCATACAAAACCGGCGTCGACTTTCTCAGTCGGCGCCGGTTTTTGCGTTCAGCTGCAAAGCGCGATGTTATTACAAATTCGCGCCGTGACACTTCTTGAATTTCTTGCCACTGCCGCACGGACATGCATTGTTGCGCGGAGTGTTCTCCCAACCTGCCGGCATCGCACCACCACCAACCGCCAGCGAGCGAATGTTGCCCGCACCAACAATTGACGGAGCTCCCTTTACCACGGGCTTCGAAGATGGTGGTTCACCCGGACCGGATTCGACAACCGGCGCATCTTCGTCGTCGTCCTCAACTTCGACTTCAGGCATCACGTCTTCGAGAATGCCAAGTGCGTTGTAGCGACGCGTTGGTGCGGCCTGGCGCGCGGGTTCGATAACAGCAACCGGCGGCGGCTCTGGTGCAGCGTTCTGTTCGAACACCAACTGCGCTTTGAGGAAACGCTCGGTGAACGTGTTGGCAAGATCATGCATGAGATCGACGAACATCGCATACGCGTCCTGCTTGTATTCGATGAGCGGATCCTTCTGGCCCCACGCACGATATTGAATTGACGCACGCAGCTGATCGAGATCGTAGAGATGATCTTTCCACTTCTCGTCCAGCACGTTCAGCATCACCAGCGCAAGCAGGCGATTGCCAAACCCTTGTCCCGATTCATCGGTGACTGCGTCCAGACCAACCAACTTCTGCTGGAAGGAATTTTCACCAGCTTCCTTTGCAGCAGCCTGCGCATCTTCCAATGAACCCGGCTTCGTATCCGCGGTGAACTCTGGAACTTGCAGCATGTAGTGCATCAGCAAATCCTGCTGCACGTATTCAAAGTCCCACTCTTCCGGACGATCGAACGTCGCAAGCGCCTGCTCAACACGACGCTGCACGCCACGCTCAATCATCTTGAGAGCCTCGGCCTTGAGCTCTTCGCCACCTTCCAATGCAAACGCACGCAGCGAGTAAATCACCTCACGCTGCTGGTTCATCACGTCATCGTATTCAAGCAGACGTTTGCGTGACTGAAAGTTTTGCGCTTCCACGCGTTTCTGTGCTTGCTCGATGCTGCGTGTAATCAGCGGATGCGCCAGCACTTCGCCGTCCTGCGCGCCCATGCGATCCATGAGCTTCGCAATACGCTCCGATCCAAAGAGACGCATCAGATCATCTTCGAGCGACAGAAAAAACTGCGACGCGCCTGGATCACCCTGACGGCCGGCGCGACCGCGCAACTGACGATCGATACGACGAGATTCGTGACGTTCGCTGCCGACGATGTGTAATCCGCCAATTTCCTGTACTTCGATTTCTTTGCCGTCGAGGTCGGTCACCATCGACGGTTTTGAAGGCGTAACACCTGCGCCCAGTTTGATGTCGGTACCGCGACCCGCCATGTTTGTCGCAATGGTGATTGCGGAT
>JBDTTO010001061.1:0-1529 GCA_039930585.1 Gemmatimonadaceae bacterium | reverse complement strand
AATCACGACGACCACGGTAAGCATGCGTTGACGCGTGCGGCGTACCGCCTTCCATGACGGTTCGTCCAGATAATAGGTGCCACCCGCTCCCTGACGTATGACGGCCCGATCTTCAAGACGGCGAAAGATCATGTTGTGTTCAATGCGAAGCCCGTCAAGACTTTGCGCAGTGTCTACGGACGTTGCGCGTTGTTGCACGAAGTGTTCAACCATGTCCTTCTCGCGCCGAATGATAACTGCGGCAATGCCTGCGCCCATGTCGGTTCCTGGTTATGAGTTGATGATTTTCAACTGCAGCTTCTTGTTGTTGAAAGCTGCATATTGTTCGGCGGTGACTACTACTGCTGCGCGTTCGGTCTTCGAAAGTTTCCGCAACAACTTCACGTCAACCGCAACTTCGCTCTTCTTCTGAGTACGCTTCCACGATCCAACGATTTGTCCGTTTACCAGAACGATCCCGGTAAGCGCGTTTCCCATCGCTACAAGTTTCGGACCATCCACCGCACGGCCAATCGCTCCGCGATCTTTGTAGCTCGATACGTATTCGTCGTAAATGGACAGCAGGTGTGCGACTGGCTGTACCGGTTCCGACGCATTTATTCCCGGCGTCGACCAGTACGACACGCCGTCGATCTTTCGTTCTTCAAGCCTCGATTTGCAACCCTCCAGCCCTTGCCGACAGGCGGTCAACGTCAACCACGACCACTTCGCAAAGTCCTGAATTGACGCGGGACCACGACTGACAAAAAAGCGAGCGGCCAGTTCGACCAGCCCATCGTTGGCGTCCAATGCGCGAGCATCCGGCGCTCGATCATCCAGCAGCGCATACGTGAAGTGCTTTCCATCGCGCGCGCCACTGCATATAACCGCATGAAGTTCGGCCTGCATCAGGATATGACTCAACCGCAACTCGCCATGTGTGACAACGCCAGCTTTCTCAAGCAACGCACGTAGTCCTTCGCGCGTCAATTGCCGTCCGCCTCTCAGTGCTTTGCGAAACACCTTGATGCTTTTGTCAAAGACCGTTGCATCAAGCTCCAGTTTGCGAAACTGCAACGCGCTCGCCGCCAGAACTCTCGGCGCAGAAAGTGCCAGCAACCATCGAATGTCATCGGGTACGACAAAATGCCACGTTGGTCTGAGCACGTGTGTTCGCAAAATGCGCCCGTCGCAAAACGCAGACTCTACCTCCAGATCGGTCGTTCCGCTTCGCACGCCCAGCCCCCATTTCGTCGCCGAGAAGTCCTGCGCCTGAATCGCCACGAGTGACTGCACCGCGTTCTCCGGGCTGCCAGCTGGATTGCCGAACAGGTGCAGGTTGTGCAACCGCTCGAACGCGATGGTCGTTGATGGCTTCAAAAGCGGGGCAGAGGCAGGGGACGGGACGCGCGAATATGCGGATTTTTCCTTCAGGGCGCTATCTTGGGTTGCAGTGGTGTAGTGATGGCACAGTCCGCATTTCCTCCCGAACCGAACATTCATGTCGCAGCCAGCATCGCGTCTGCCAATAATTGCCGGTCTCGCACTGA
>JBDTTO010001060.1:0-1536 GCA_039930585.1 Gemmatimonadaceae bacterium | reverse complement strand
AACCGCTGACCCCTGCCTTGCAAAGGCAGTGCTCTCCCAGCTGAGCTAACGCCCCGGAACCCGCACCGATTGGCTTTCGCCGCTCGATTACCGGAGACCGTAAACGTAATCAGTCGAACCCGCTTCGTCAGCTGGTGGGAAATGAAATTTTGTCATCGGTCGCACCGCACGCACTCTGCGAGCGGATGCGCCTCGCCTTTGATACGCGATTCCAGCAGTTCGGCGGCGAGCATCGAGAAGGTGATCCCGTTGCCACCATAACATGCCGCGACGAACAAGTTTGGTTTGCCGTCAACGGGACCGATGCGAGGAAGGGCATCAACCGTTTCACCAAATGTGCCAGCCCACGAGTACGCCGGTTCGAGCATCAAGTGCGGCATCAACTGCGAGACTTTCGAGACCAGTTTTTCAGCTTTTTTATGAATTCGTCGATCGCGCGCCAGGGGTGTTCGAAATCGATCATCTTCGCCACCAACCAATACGCGGCCATCCGCGGTTTGTCGCAAATACAAATACGGATGGCCCGTTTCCCAAATCAGGCAGCGTTCGGGCCAGGCGTCGCTGACTTCTTCCAGGATTGGTTCGGATACCATCGCGTACGTGTTGCGTAGTGCGGCGGGCCTGCGTCCGAGCCACTGCGTACTTTCGTAACCCGTTGCGGCAATCACACTGCGCGCCCGAATCACATGACCGGTGTCCGTAGTGATGATCACGGGTTCGCCCCAATCGTTACCCAACATGACATCGCACACGGGTACGCGATCAAACACTCGCGCGCCCAGCCGCACCGCATCGGCCAGCAACGCGTGCGTGAACAAAAACGGATCACACTCCGCACTGTCTGTTGACCGAATTCCGGCTGGTCGCGCGATGGCGTAATCGCGCGCGAGATCATCGGCAGACAGCCATCGCACATCGAAACCGGCGTGCTCACGAAACGTGAAGTCCGCGTGCAGTGCGCGCACATCGCGACGGTTGCTGGCGAGCTTCAATGTGGGACGCGTTGTCACGTGCGCACTACGAACATCGCGCACATCCGGAAGTCGTTCGGCCAGCGAGACAAAATCACGGACGCAACGGCGGGTGCCGTGTTGAATTTCTATCGCGACTCCCTGCCCCAACTTGCGCGCAATCTGCACGGCGGGAATGTCCAACTCGGATTGAATGAGCGCAGTCGTTGCTGCCGTGCTTCCACTTGCTACTTCACGTTTGTCGATGACAACAACTTCGCGGCCCGTTGATGCCAATCGATGTGCGAGAATTGCGCCCGTAATACCACCGCCCAGTACAACGAACTCTGTGGTGATGGATGACGTCAGCGATGGATACACGGCCGGCAGACCATCCTTGATGGGCCAGAACGGCCTGCCGGTGTGCAATTGCATCGTGCGTTTTTGTTATGAAGTGATTTTCCGACCGGCAGCAACACCGGCCACCAGACTCACAACAAACAGTACGACGAACAACCAGAAGAGGATCTTTGCGATCCCAACTGCAGCGATCGCGATTCCGCCAAAACCCAACACGCCTGCAACC
>JBDTTO010001059.1:0-1540 GCA_039930585.1 Gemmatimonadaceae bacterium | reverse complement strand
CGACCGTGGCATACAATGGAAATGCAAGGAGTTGTTTCAGCGTTTCAAGCCATGGCCCGGGGCGCGGCAGTTTTCGCAATAATGCCGGACTGCTGGCAAATACGATGTACGGTGCGGCCAAACCCAATCCCAACGACGTGAAAACCGCCATTCCAACAAGTGCGGATTGTGTTAATGCAAAGCCGAGTGCCGCGCCCATGAACGGGGCCGTGCAGGGCGTTGCAACGACCACTGCAAGCAGTCCGGTGAGAAACGAATCACTGTAACGTTCGCCGCTCCCAACGGCGCCGAGTCTCGTGAGACTTGCGCCAACGGTGAACACGCCGCTCAAGTTGAGTGCGAGTGCGAATACCACGAGTGCCAGCGCTGCGACGACACCCGGTGATTGCAACTGAAATCCCCATCCCAACTGTGCGCCGCCGGCGCGTAGTGCGAGCAATGCACCGGCCAACACCCAGAACGTCACCAACACACCCATCGTAAATACAAGCGCGTGTTTTCGGCCGATGGCTACTGCGCTTCCACCGCCGCCGCCCGGATCACCACCGCGTTCGACAAACGCGAGAATTTTTATGGACAACACGGGAAAAACGCATGGCATGAGATTGAGCAGTAATCCGCCGCCAAATGCGAGCAGCAATGCCAACCACACACCGAGTTTGGCAGACGACGATTCAGTGGTGCCGAGTGTGTTTGGTTGTGTGTTGGTGTTGATGCCAGGTGTGGTTGCAACGGCGCCTGCAACTCCGCCTGTTTGCACCGCGTTTGCTGCGGACAACAGTTGTGCGAGACGCGCACCGATTGGCGGCGCATGCTGCGCGAGCGCGACATCAATCTGAAAGCCAACGGTTGGTGACACCGCGTCGTTGAGCAGTACACCTTGCAGTCGGCTGGTGGTATCCGGCAGTGTGGCAACGGGCGTTACGGCGAGTACGATTGTGTCGCCAGTTACCGCAAGCGTTTGCGGAAGCGCGTGTTCAAGTACACCTGTAGAATCGGGAACCAGAAACACCTGTTGCAACACACTGTGCGTATTCGCGGACGCGTGCGCCAACATCACGACGCGTTTTCCGTCGCGCCAGGCGGAGATGTCCCATCCTGCAGTGGGCTGTGCCAGTCGAGTTTGTGTTGAATCAATCGCGTCACTCCAGCGCGAAGGCACTGGTGATGCGACAACCATTTCCGCGAGCCCAACATGCGCACTGGCCGGAAGACACTGCTCGGCACACACAAGAAAATCGACATCTGCTTCGATGCGTAGTTTTTTGCCCGCTGGCACCGAACTCGCCACCGTAACGTCGGCCAACACCAACACTTCGTTTTCGTACCCGAAGCTCATAAGTGGCGCCTGCGGTACAAGATGCGGCACCGGAAATCGCAGTGATGAAACCGTCACGCCCGTGGGCAACGACCACTGCGCGGCGAGTGGCAGACCGGCGTCGCCGGGATTGGTCCAATAGGTGTGCCAACCGCGATCCATCGTGATGCGAAATGCGACCGTTGTCATGTGCCGGAACAACGCACGTCGGTGAACGTCGCC
>JBDTTO010001058.1:0-1545 GCA_039930585.1 Gemmatimonadaceae bacterium | reverse complement strand
AGGTTGCCGAACAGGACGTTGCTCGACGTGTCGCTGCCCGTGGCGAGTGCCAGTGCTGAATCCAGATGTTTCATGGCCAGGGTAAAGCCCTGGGCCGTTGTCAGCGGATTCGTATATGTCGGCACTCCATCAACCAGCGTCCCGTACGGAACGCCACTGCAGAAATTCTCCGCCAACGCCAACTCCGCGCCGCCCAGCACCCAATACATTTGCGCTTGTTTGGATGTTGTATCGGGAATGAATGCCTTGAGCGCACCAATGGCATCGTACGCCGCGCCGCGTGTACGCTGCAACGCCACGTACATGCCGGCCACGTTGGCATTGTTTGTCTGGACGATGCGCTGATCTGTCTCATTGCGCTGACTGAACGTGTCGCCGGTTTTCCATTCATCGGCCATCAGTCCGCCCAACATCCAGACGGCTTCTCCACCAACAGTTGCGGTGCGCAAGCGACTCACGGCGCCTTTGCGGAGCGCGTCGGCCGCTGTTGCAGACTGTGTTGCATCAGGCCCGATTACACCGGGTTGCTGCGGTTCGAGCAGATTGTCGCGAAAACTCGAGCAGGCACCAATAACTACGGCCGCCGTGCAAACCAAGCCAACGCGAACGCGATACGAATTCATGATCATGTTATCGGCGTCCTTTGATTAGTAGCGGAGGTTGAGACGGAGCGTGTAATACTTTCGCGGAGCCGTTGTGAGAAAATCCTGCTGCACATCGGTCTGGCTGTAATTCGCTTCCGGATCCTGGCCCGTGTAGTTCGTCCAGACTTTCAGGTTACGTGCGCCGAACTGCAAATCCGCTTCGGCGGCGCGCAAATACCCCGCCCATTTTTTGGGCATGCGGAGCACGGCTGAAATTTCGCGCAAGCGTACTGCTTCGCCGTTCTCGTAGTAGCCGAATTGCGTTTTTGGATTCGTGAAGTTGGCGGCCACGTTGCGTGCCTGATCAAACAGTGAGGCGTTTGGATCGGCCTTGGCGGTGCATTGATTTGTGTTGCCGCAGAGGAAGTTCGCGCCGCTGTTGAACAGCGTGAATCCGCCCCGATAGTCGAACGATGCAATGACGCGCAGATGTTTTTTGAAGAGATCTATGCCGCTCTGCGCCGTGTACTGATTGGTTGGAGTGGCCGACCCGACGTAGACACCTGTATCGCCAAGCGTGACTTCGCTGACGGCGATCAAACCATCGCCGTTCACGTCTTTGTACGTATACGACTGCAGGAAGAAGCTGTTGAGCGGATAACCTTCCTGCTGACGCGTGACCGTACCAATGGTGGGAATTTTCTTGCCCGCATCGTCCAGTCCAAGCGTGATCAGCGTGTTCTTGTTGTGCGAGCCGCTGACGGTAATGTCCCAGCCGAACTGCCGCCTGTCGACCAGCTGCGCCTGTGCGGAGACTTCAATACCCTGGTTGCGGACTTTGCCAAGATTGCGCAGCACGCTGCCAACCGGCGCGCCGGATGACGACGCAATGTTCTGATTGATCAGTGCATCTTTGGACTGTTTGCGATAGAAGGTGAACTCGACATTCAACTTGTCGCGC
>JBDTTO010001057.1:0-1546 GCA_039930585.1 Gemmatimonadaceae bacterium | reverse complement strand
ATTCGTGAAGCTTTTCTCTCGCGACGAAGAATTTTTTAATTCATTCCGCCAGCTCGCCGAACATATCGGGCGCGCAGCGGTTTTGATGGGACAGTTGTTTGATACTCCGCGCGAGTCCGGGCGCATCGCCGCTGAAATCAAGAAGGTCGAAACGGAAGGTGACGAAATTGTCCACAGCATCAATCAGCGCATCGACACCAGTTTCGTAACACCGCTCGATCGGGAAGACATTCACCTGCTGGCCAAGCGCCTCGATAACGTCATCGATTTGATTAACGGCGCCGCACGGCGACTGGTCATGTTTCGAGTGACCGAATCACGACCGGGCGCGAAGGAAATGACGAGCGTGCTCGTGCGCGCGGCCGCAGAGATTCAAACGTCGATTGGCGACATCAACAAACGTCCCAAGATGCTCGAGCACAGCCGCAACATGAAGCAGCTCGAGGAAGAGGGTGACATGTTGTACGCACAGTCCGTTGGTAATCTCTTCGAACCAGAATTGCCCGCGATCGAAGTACTCAAATGGAAAGAGATCTACGATCAGCTCGAGGAAGCGATCGATGAATGCGAAGATGTCTCGAATGTGCTCGAGAGTATCGCACTCAAAAACAGCTGATCGGTTTCCGTGGCCAACTACGTTGTAGCGATTGTCATCATCGCGCTGCTCTTTGATTTCATCAACGGATTTCACGACTCGGCGAACTCAATTGCCACGATCGTTGGAACGCGCGTGCTTAGTCCGTTGGCGGCTGTTATCTGGGCCGCAATGTTCAATTTCCTCGCGCTGTTCTACACCGGAACCGGACTCGCCAAGGCGATAGGCGCCGGTTATATCGACATCAACATTGTCGATGCCAATGTGATCATGGCGGCACTGCTGGGAGCCATCTGCTGGAACATCATCACCTGGTGGTTTGGAATTCCGTCCAGTTCGTCGCACGCGCTCATTGGCGGATACGCTGGCGCCGCCGTTGCGAAAAGTGGTTGGTCTGCACTGTTGTGGGGACCGAAGTGGATTGAAACCCTGACCGCAATTGTGGCATCGCCGGCCGCCGGCATGATGGCAGGGTTCCTGCTCATGACGTTCGTGTACATCGCTTTTCGAAAGGTATCGTACCAGGGAAGCAAGTCGTTCTTCCGAATAGCGCAGCTAACCAGTTCGGCGATGCTGTCACTCGCCCATGGCGGCAACGACGCCCAGAAAACGATGGGCATCATTGTCGCGCTGCTTGTCGCAACGAAGGCATACTTCGTGGGACAGACCGGTTGGATGCAGCACCTGTATCTCACAGACATGAATACGATTCCGCTGTGGGTTGAGTTGTGCGCATACACCATGATTTCGTTGGGGACGTTGTTTGGCGGCTGGCGCATCGTGCACACCATGGGCACCCGAATCACGAAGTTGCGTCCGGTTGGCGGATTCTGCGCGGAGACTGGCGGCGCACTCGTCATCATGGTTGCGACGCATTTCAAAATTCCCGTCAGCACAACGCACACGATCACTGGTGCCATCGTGGGCGTAGGCGCGGCGCGCCGCGCATCA
>JBDTTO010001056.1:0-1548 GCA_039930585.1 Gemmatimonadaceae bacterium | reverse complement strand
GTACGAGTGTTCCAGTACCCGGTCCTCGGCGCGTCCTTTTCCTGCACCTTTGGTTTCAACCGGGGGCGTATTCGTGTCCATGGTTCAGTATCCTCGCCGTTTCGCTTCGCTACGCCGAACCGGAGCAGGAATGGCGGCACGCGGTGCGTCTTGAAGCGGCAACATGGCGGTCGCTTCGAGTTCGAGTTTCCGCGACGGCAGAAACGTGCGAACGACGATGATGGTGAACGCAAACAGGAACAACACGAGCGCTACTTCGGCGTAACCCGACAGGCCGGCGTTTGACATGATATCTGAAAGCTTCACTTTGATTTTCCTCCAGTCGTTGATGTCGCACTGGCTGTTTTCTGCACCTGGATGTCACGACCAAGCCGCTGCATGTACGCGACAATGGCGACGATTTTCTTGTCTTCCAATCCCGACGGACCGCCTTGCGAGACGATGGCCGCCGCAATCGACTTGGCCTGAACGCGTGCCATCGCTTCGGCAGAGTTCACGGCTTCACCATACGGAACGCCGAGCATTACCATCGCGTCGACGCGTTTTTGAATTCCTGCAAAGTCGACAGGCTCCGTGAGAAATTGCGCGTACGAAGGCATGATCGATTTCGCGGTTATGACGCGCGGATTTTCGAAATGCCGCACGTGCCACAAGTCCGGATATTTGCCGCCTTCACGCGCGAGATCGGGACCGATGCGACGCGATCCCCACAGAAACGGATGGTCGTACACTGACTCACCCGGCTTCGAGTACTCACCGAATCGTTCCGTCTCGTAACGGAACGGACGAATCATTTGCGAGTGACAGTTGAAACATCCTTCGGCGATGTACACATCACGTCCCGCCAATTCAAGCGGCGTGTATGGTTTGACGGATGCAATCGTTGGCACGTTGGACTTGATGAGAAACGTGGGAAGAATCTCGAACAACGAAGCCACCACCACTGCCACAAGCGTCAACACCGAAAACAGAACAGGCATACGTTCCCATTTGCGATGCCATGCCGCGTGCTTGAATGTGGCCCAGGCGCCTTCTGGCACCAGCGTTTCAACGGGTGCCACATATTTGCGCGTCAATGGCGCCGCTTCGACAACCGGAACTTCGTACACAGCTGGACGACGCTTCCACGTCATCAGAATGTTCCAGCCGAAAATGAACATTCCCGTCAGGTACAACGACCCGCCAACTGCACGCATCCAGTACATCGGCAACAGCTTCACAACTGTTTCGACAAAGTCCGGGTACGCGAGGCGACCTGTCTGATCAAACGCGCGCCACATCAATCCCTGCGTCAAACCCGCGCTGTAAATCGCGGTGACATACAACACGATGCCTACCGATGCGATCCAGAAGTGCACTTCCATCGCGCGCTTGCTGTAAATCTCCGTCTGGAAGAGGCGCGGCAGCAGCCAGTACACCATGCCGAATGTCATGAAACCATTCCAGCCCAGCGCACCCGTGTGTACGTGTGCAATGATCCAATCAGTGTAATGGGCGAGCGCGTTCACACTCTTGATGGACAACATCGGGCCTTCGAACGTCGACATT
>JBDTTO010001055.1:0-1550 GCA_039930585.1 Gemmatimonadaceae bacterium | reverse complement strand
GAGTCGCGCCGTCTTGAGCGGATCATGCTGCATGAAAAATCCGATCCACGGATTGGTGCGTCCAATTGAATCGAGTGCCGACGGAACCATGCGCATGATTGAATCCCGTTGCGCTGGCGTCAGCGTTTTCATGTTGTTGACCGCGTCCTGATTCTGAAACATCATCACGCGACGACCTGTGTAGCCGGGGCCTGCCAACAACACGATCGCGCGCAACTGTTTGTCCTGCGACGCGACCATCGGTGCAATCATGCCGCCTTCGCTGTGACCAAGCAGCGCAATCCTGTTTGGGTCAATATCGTTGCGTGAGCGTGCGTACTTGAGCACTTCTTTCACATCCGATGCGTAGTCCGCGCTGGTTGCCACCGCGCGTGTTTCTTTTCCCGTTGATGCACCAACACCGCGATCATCAACGCGCAGCACGGCAATACCACGACGACCCAACGTATCCGCAATGTCGCGGAAAATTGCGTAGCCCGTCACCGTCACCAGTCGAGAATCCCGTTCCTGTTCGCCGCTGCCGCTGATGGTAATCAACAGCGGAACTTTGGCGGTCCCGCGCGGACGTGTGAGCGTGCCGGCGAGTTGGAAACCGCTTTCGGTGTTGATCACCACATCTTCGGCCGTATAAGGCGCGTCGGCCGGAGCTGCGTACGAAGGTTTTCCCGGATTGGCCGGTGCTGCGAGTTTTGCCGCATCAACAGCGTTCACGCGCCGCACTACTGCGCCGGGTCCGGCGTTCGCTTCTTTCAATCCGGTTGCGTCGTGCACAAAACGCGACTCGGTACCCGCCAGAAAAATGATCGTCGTATCGCCGCTCTTGCGAACAGCCATCTTGAGAACCGTGCCGCCCTGCGCCAGCACAACGTTCACTGTGTCCATGCCACGTTTCAGTGCCAACGACGCAAGAATATCCGTGTGCAATACGGAACTGTTCAGCATCCACACGCTGTTTGCCGGCACCGACCTGCGCTGCAACGTATTGGTCGAGCCGTTGGCATTCACATCCATGAAGCCGCTGTCGCCGACAATACGCAACGTCACACTCTGCGCGGGAATTGCGCCCGGACCAGCCGTCGGCGCATACGCATCAAGATCAAATGCGCCGGCAGCGTTGCTGGTGATGTGCTGCTGCCACACAATGCGTCCCTGTGACTTCGATGCCAGTTCACCACGCACACCATCGGGTCGCGTGACAACGCGCTCGATGGCAACCGTGTCGGTACCACGAATGTAGACGTACGCCAGCGTGTCGCTTGCCGGTCGTGATGCGGTGCGCGCTGGTTGTGCGAAGGCCGAAGCACCGAGCAGCGACAAACCCACCGCTACCGATGTGGTACTGACTGCGAACGCGCGTGTCGAACGAAAGAAATTCATGATGACCAGTTAGTCCGTTGTGTTGCGGTCGTTTGTTGCATCATCGGTTGCATCGTTTGTTGCATCGTTTTTTACATCGTCGGCGGTGTCGACGCTTTCGCTTCGGCCTGACGAACTTCCCTTCGGCGCGCGCCCGTTTTGCTGCAACGCGCGCCGCAGGAGAAACTCGATCT
>JBDTTO010001054.1:0-1550 GCA_039930585.1 Gemmatimonadaceae bacterium | reverse complement strand
GAGCTGTCGAATCTCCTCCGACCCGCGACGTTTCTGCACCTCGATACGCAGATCCGAGTCCATCACAAACAGTTCGTACACACCTTTCCGGCCGCGGTATCCGGTGCCCCGACAGTTGTCGCATCCGGCGCCTTTCCATACACGCGAAATGTTCAGGTCCTGCACACCAAAGCGGCGCAACAACGACGGCTCTGGCGCTTGCTCGGTCTTACAGTTGGGACAAATCACACGCACCAAACGCTGCGCCAGCACCGCGTCCAACGTACTCGCTACGAGATACGCCGCGACATCGAGATCCAGCAAACGCGTAATTGCCGTTGGCGCATCGTTCGTGTGCAACGTTGACAACACCAGGTGGCCCGTGAGCGCCGCCTGCGTTGCAATCTGCGCAGTTTCCGGATCGCGAATTTCGCCAACCAGAATCACGTCCGGATCCTGACGCAACAGCGCACGCAACGCACTCGCAAACGTGAGTCCGGCTTTTTCGTTTACCGGAACCTGCGGCACACCCGGCAGTTCGTATTCGACGGGATCTTCGACGGTGAGAATCTTTTCACGTCCCGTGCGAATCATTTCAACCGCCGCGTACAACGTTGTTGTTTTGCCGGAGCCCGTTGGACCCGTCACGAGCACAATGCCGTGCGGATGTGAAATGACTTCGTGAAATTTCTCGAGCGTGTCACCGGCCATACCCAATTCCGGCAACGTGACGCGCCCTTTTTCACGATCCAACAAACGCAACACCACACTCTCGCCACGCAACGACGGCACCGTGCTGACGCGCACGTCCACCTGGCGATTTTGTAACCGCAACCGAATGCGACCATCCTGCGGTAAACGACGTTCGGCGATGTCGAGTTCCGCCATGATCTTGATGCGGCTGATAATCGCGGGTGTCAAATGCGGCGGTGGTGACGGTGCAGGCTGCAAAACACCGTCCACGCGATAACGCACGCGTAGTCCGTCCGAATATCCCTCGAGATGTACGTCGCTCGCGCGTGCTTCCAGCGCTTCGATCAACAACAGATTCACCAACCGAACAACCGGCGCCTCGTTTGCGAGGTGCATCAAGTCGTCCAGCGGCATTTCCGCGTTGCTGATCACCCGCGCATCCGTGGACAGACTGCCAATCAACCCTTCGGCGGTTACGACATCAGGCGCATACACGCGCCGAATCGTGCGACGCATTTCGTTTTCGTCCGCACGCGTGAGCACGATGCTCGCCGAAAACAGCAGCCGTAAATCATCGAGTGCGCTGGGATCGACGCGATCAACCCATGTTGCGACCTGCAGAATGCCGTCGTTCAAGCGCAACGGCAGTAACGCGTGCTGCTCCAGCCAATCGGCTGACAGTGCGTTTGTCAGCCGATCGACGTCCAGCAGATCAGTGGAATCAGACAGAATGCTGGTCACAGCACCGGCGGCTTGATGGGAACCTGCACTTTCTTCGCAGAATCACCAGCCACTTCTGGTGGCGGACGACGCGTCGTGCTGTCCGTGCGCGGTGGAATGCGAGTGCCCGGACGAACTGGCGTGCTGTCCGGACGTGC
>JBDTTO010001053.1:0-1551 GCA_039930585.1 Gemmatimonadaceae bacterium | reverse complement strand
CAACCCAGACCGTCCAATTCCTGCTCACTGCTAAGTCGATATAAATCGGCGTGCGTGACAACGAAACCGCGAGCCGCGTATTCCTGGATGATCGCGAACGTTGGGCTCGTTACGCTATTTGCGTCAACCACACCAAAGCCGCGACACAACGCGCGCGCCAGCGTTGTTTTGCCGGCGCCCAAATCGCCGGTGAGTGTGATGACACACGGCCGAGAAATCGAACGCGCAAACGATTCACCCCACTGCTCAAGCTCGGGTAACGTCATTTCGTGAGGCAGTCCGTCCTGAACTGCCGCGACGGTTTCGTTCAACGTCCTTTGCGTGAATTTGAAGAACCACCCGAACCGCGCAACGGCGCCATTCCGGGCGGACGTTTCTTGATCACTTCCACACCACGCGCAACACGCGCGCTGTCGCCAAGTGTCGTGCGAACTTCGAACAGCTGATCGCGCAGTCGTGCGGCCGATTCGAAATCCATCGCAATTGCAGCTTCGCGCATGAGCACTTCGAGTTCCTTGACCAATGCTTCGAGTTCTTCGCGCGTGCGTTCCTTGTCCGCCTTTCCGGCAACGAGTGACCGCGGCGCGCCTTCGGGACGCTCTTCACCACGCGCGTCCGCTACACGTGTCATCAGGTGAATTTCGTCGACGGACTTTGTCACGCCCCTGGGCACAATGCCGTGCTTGAGATTGTGCTCCGCCTGAATCGTCCGACGTCGATCGGTTTCGCCAATCGCGCGTTCCATCGAACCCGTCATGCGATCGGCATACAGAATCGCCCGGCCTTCAAGATGTCGCGCGGCGCGTCCAATGGTCTGAATCAACGAGCGATCGCTGCGCAGGAATCCTTCCTGGTCGGCATCAAGAATTGCGACCAGCGACACTTCGGGCATGTCGAGACCTTCGCGCAACAGGTTGATTCCAACCAGCACGTCAAATTCGCCAAGGCGCAAACCACGCACGATTTCCATGCGCTCGATCGTTTCGATGTCGGAATGCATGTAACGAACGCGAACGCCCGTCTGCTGCAGATAATCCGTGAGATCTTCTGCCATGCGTTTGGTAAGTGTCGTGACGAGCACGCGTTCGCCCTTCCGTTCGCGCAAACGAATCTCGTGCAACAGATCGTCCACCTGTCCTTTCACTGAGCGCACTTCAATAATCGGGTCAAGCAATCCCGTTGGACGAATGACTTGCTCGACTACGACGCCTTCGGAAAGTTCGAGTTCAAGTTCGCCCGGCGTTGCCGAGACGTTGATCAAACGCGGAACAAGCTGCATGAACTCATCAAACACCAACGGCCGATTATCCAGCGCACTGGGCAAACGAAATCCGTAGTCCACGAGATTCAGTTTGCGCGCGCGATCGCCGTTGTACATGCCACGCACTTGCGGCAGCGATACATGCGATTCGTCGACAACAACGAGATAGTCGTCGGGGAAGTAGTCCAGCAAACACGCCGGACGTTCACCGGCTGACCGACCGCTTAAATGACGGGAATAGTTTTCAATACCCGCGCACGTGCCAATTTCCATCATCATTTCGATGTCGA
>JBDTTO010001052.1:0-1552 GCA_039930585.1 Gemmatimonadaceae bacterium | reverse complement strand
TTGTATTTCTCGGCGATCGCGCATTTCCCGCAACAATGGACACGTTGGCGCCGTTGGTGCTGTATCCGCTCGCACTTTTTTATGGGGGTGTGGTAGTACCTGCGCCGGGTGGCGGTGGTTTTATTGAGGGTGCATTTGCAGCAACGCTTCAGCATTCAATTCCGGCGGGCATTTTTGCCGCGTCGTTGATCTGGTGGCGGTTCTACACGTTTTATTTGTACATCGTTGTTGGCGGGCTGGCCGCCGGTGACGCCGCACTTCGCGCCATCAAGCGACGGGATGCAACATCAATTGTCTAAACACTTTGTTTTGTGAGGCTTTGCGCGTGATCGCACGATGAAAGCAACGCGCCTGCAGTTGCTGCTCGGTTTTCTGTGCATCTATACCTTGTGGGGATCGACGTATCTCGCGATTCGCATTGGCGTGTCGACGATCCCGCCGTTTGTCATGGGCGGCATTCGCTTCATCATTGCAGGAAGTTTGTTGTTCGGATGGGGACGTTGGCGTGGTGGTGTGAAGCCCGATCGCGAACAGTGGAAAAACGCGGCGATCATCGGCGTACTGCTGCTCGTAATCGGAAACGGCGCGGTTGCATGGTCCGAGCAGCGCGTTGATTCGGGCGTGGCGTCGTTGTTGGTCGCCACGGTGCCGCTCTGGATCGTGCTTGGCGAAATGGTGCAGGGACGTCGGCCCGCGTTGCTTCAATGGATTGGCGTGGCAGTTGGTCTCTTCGGCGTCGCGATTCTTGTCATGCCTTCCAAAGGTTCATCTACGCAACCGATTGACCGGATGGGAGCTGCGGCACTGATGTTTGGATCGCTGTCATGGACGATCGGGTCACTGTTTTCGCGAACCGCGCGACTGGCCACGCCTTCATCGATGGCGAGCGGCATGCAGATGTTGTGCGCCGGCGTGATGATGTCGTTCGTATCGGTGGCGTCCGGCGAATGGGCTCGGCTTGATGTCGCGTCGATTTCCACGTCGTCGATTCTGGCGCTGGGTTATCTCATTGTGTTCGGATCAATCATTGGATTCAGCACCTACATGTGGTTGCTGGGTGTCGCGCGTCCGGCGGCTGTGGGCACGTACGCCTACGTAAATCCACTGGTCGCGGTATTTCTGGGAGTTGTGGTTGCCGGTGAGAAGCTGCCGGCGTCGGCCACCCTGGCGATGATCGTGATCGTGACCAGCGTCGCACTGGTGTCATTGGCGCCTTATCTGAAGAAGCCATCCGTCCCACCGGCCGAGGTGGTGTAGGTCCGCTGGAGCCCGGTAAACCTGGCAGAATCCTGGCGGCCGGTCGCCACGTATGGTTCCCGTCGGTACTTTGGCCGACGCCGCGAAGTACCCCGAAGTCGGGTGACCTTTTTCAAGTGAGTCTGGAGCTGACCATGCGGACGCACATCAAGTTTGTGGCAATCATCAACATCATCCTCGGCGCCCTGGGCGTGCTGGGTGGGCTGGGCGTTGTCGTTGGCGGAACGCTTGGCTCGCTCTTCAGTGGCCAGTTGATTGGCGCCGTTGTCGGAGTCGCCACGAGTGTTATTGTCGG
>JBDTTO010001051.1:0-1553 GCA_039930585.1 Gemmatimonadaceae bacterium | reverse complement strand
CTCAAAGATTTTTGGAATTACTAAGCACAATTCCGAGCCTGCCAATGTGTTGACCGCTGCGTTTGGGCTGACAGTTCGCCACCAGCGCAAATCGAGCTACCTTAGTGCAGTCCATCTCGCCAAGTCCGCCTCCCGGAGTCCACAGTGCCCGTTGCTCTTATTGCAGCGCTCCTGCTGCAAACCACCGCCGCCGATACAGTGACACTTCGTGGCGCGCGATCGCCGTCGTTCGCGACTGACGGACGACTCGCCATTTCGGTGGAAGGTGACATCCTCGTGCAACTGACGCCGGATGCGTCGCTTAAACGTGTGACCACGGGACTGCCCTGGGATCGCGATCCAACATGGACGCCAGACGGAACGGCGATTGTGTACGCGTCTGATCCCAGCGGAACGGGGAGCTACGATTTGTGGCGCGTTGCGGTCGCGAAAGATGGGACGGCGAGTGCGCCGGTTCGCATCACCAACACGCCGCAGAGTGAAACGTCGCCAAGCGTCGCGGCGGATGGCAGCATCGCGTTTCTCCGTGGCAGTGGGAATGCGACGCGCATTTGGTTGCGCGGAGCGGATGGCGTCGACAAGAAACTCAATACGCGCGAGCAAACTGAAATTTCGCCACGGTTTTCACCGGACGGAACGCGCATCGCTTACATCGCGGTGTCGGACGCGGGGCGCAAATTGTTTGTGCGCACGGTCAAGACCACCGCAGAGCAAACGGCCAACAGCGACAAGAACGCTGACCGTTTGACGTGGTCACCAACAGGTGATCGCATTGCACTGTCATCGCGCACCGGAATTTTTGTTGTGCCGACTGATGGACGCTGGACAAACTTTGCATCAACCCGTCATGGTGATATCGCATGGTCGGCCGCGAGTAACCAGTTCGCGGTGGCCGAGTATGAGGAAACGAATGTTGGGTACAATGGCGATCCCGATCGTTTGGGCGATCGTGCGTCGTCCGAGAAATTTGGGTCGCAGGACAAATTTTATTTTGTAACCGCGCCGGCAGCGCCTGATGTCGCGAGCGCAGAACAGCCGCTCAGGGGAACGCTTGATCGCGCGACGCGCAACGGCGATGCGTACGATCGCGTGTGGGAGCGATCTGCAAAGTTGTACTTCTCGCAGCCTGATGCCGCATCGCGCCGGGTGCAGTGGGAAGCCGCGAAAAACAAACATCGGGCGGCTGCGGTGGCCGCAAATAATGACGACGAATTACAACGCGCGATTTACGCGATGTTGCAGGACCGTCCGCCGCTCAGAAGTTCAGCGACGGGTCGTGCGGCGGTGTCCAGCGCGCATCCGGTTGCTACCGAAGCAGGGCTCGAGATTTTGCGCGCCGGTGGAAACGTTGTTGATGCAGCGGTTGCGGTAAGTTTTGCGCTCGGTGTCGTGGAGCCCGATGCGAGCGGCGTTGGTGGTTACGGCGAAATGGTGATTGCTTCGCCGAAACTTGAAAAGCCGACGCTCTTCGAATTCATGAGTCGTGTTCCGGAAGATGCGTCACTGTCGAATACGTCATTGCTGGTAAATGGACGTTATCCGTCGGACGGGCC
>JBDTTO010001050.1:0-1554 GCA_039930585.1 Gemmatimonadaceae bacterium | reverse complement strand
GGCGATTTTGCGCGCCATTCCCTGTGCGCTACCACCGAGACTGGTGCGGGCATTCCCTTGGCGTCCGGTAGCCGATGGCTGAATGATTGTGCCGGCCAATCCACGTTCGGTGTTCTGCCAGGTGCCACGTATTGATGCGGAGGTGGCGGTTCCATCAAGCGTGAGTCCGCCGGAGAGTTGCTTCGAAGCCGCGTCCGAATTGATGCGTGTTGCTCGGCCACCGCCGCGTAGCGCGGGAAGTTCATACGGGAAATCTCCGTCAACGGCGCGGTACTCTGCGCCAACGACACCACCGAGCACTGCGCGACCAAGAGATCTCGTGTTGCCGGCTGTGACCGCTGCGTTGTGCTCGCCGAACGCGCCGGAACGGAAAAATATTGATGCCTCGCGACGCGGTTTGCGCGTCTCAATTTCAATCACGCCCGCCATTGCGCGTGGTCCGTATCGCGCAGACTGCGCGCCCGTACGTACCGTGATCTTGTCCACAGTCTCAAGCGAGATGCGCGAGAGATCGGTGCTGCCCGAGATGGCGGAATTCATTGGCACGCCATCAACGAGCACCAGCACCTGATTTGAACTCGAACCACGAATTGAAACGTAACTGGGCCGCCCCGGACCACCTTCTTGCGTCACGACGACTCCTGATGCCGCCTGCAGCAGCTCTCCCAGATCACGACGCCCCGAGTGCTCGATGCTGGTGCGATCAAGCACGGTGGTGTTGAGTGCGAGCGTGTCGCGCACAGCACGCACTCGCACTTCGTTTAAGACGGCTACGCGTGCAATCAGCGCGGCATCGACCAACGCTGTGCGACCATTCTTGATTTCGATTTCGCGCGTGTATGGCGCATACCCAAGCGCTCGCACAGCAATCGTGTAGACGGCGGGTTCCAAACCGCGCACGACGTATGACCCATCCATTCCTGTGCGAACGGCGTCACTTCGGCCAACGACCTCAACACGACCGTCCACAATTGGTCGTGCGGTTTCCGCATCGGTAACACGGCCGCGCAATTCGCTGACGACCTGTGCGTTCGCACCGATCGATCGAAAAACAACCGATGTCAGGACGAGCAAGATCGTTATCAAACGCGCAACGCCTGTAAACACAAAACCCATCCGGACTCGGGAGACGAGAGGGGATGGGGGCGTGGGGCGTAGCCAATACGAGGGAACGTACGCGGGCTATGCGTTCGGCCCCGCAATCCTCCCTCGAGGATTTGAAGCGGGAACGAACGGGCAGGTCTCCTGGCTTGAGGCAGCATGGCTCTCCCTTCCCGGCGTAAACGCCAGTGGGTGTTGCGTTGAACCAAACCCGGTCTGCTCACTCACGAGTGAATGCAACAGAGCCTCTGACAGTGGCGGGGCCGCGCCGGATTTACACCGGCTTCCTACTACGTGACCCGTTCGTTGTACTTCAGTTGTGCACACACGTTAGCGGAACAGCGGAGCGTAGCGCAAGTCCGCGTGTGCGATGTTTCCGCATGGGCCAACATGTTCGAGCAAGTGCAAGCATGTGCGAGCAGGCGCCGTCGATGTCTTTGCGACGTGACTACG
>JBDTTO010001049.1:0-1555 GCA_039930585.1 Gemmatimonadaceae bacterium | reverse complement strand
GGTGAGGAGCGTCTGGTTGCGTTTGATCTGCCTGGCACAACGCGCGACGCCATTGATGCACCGCTCAAGTATCACGATTCGAATCTCGTGTTTGTTGATACAGCCGGCTTGCGTCGTCAGGCACGCGTTGAAGACGGTGTTGAGTTTTATTCAACACTCCGCACACGTCGCGCAATCGATTCGTCCGACATCTGCATTCTGATGATCGACGCCACGCAGGGTCTTGAAAACCAGGACCTGAAGATTGCGACGCTCGCCTGGGAAGCCGGTCGCGGACTTATAATCGTAGTCAACAAGTGGGATGCGTTCGAAGACAAAACAGAAAAGAGCACGAACAAGTTCAAGAAGGACGCGCTCGAAAAGGCGCCGTACCTGACCAACGTACCGTTCCTGTTTACATCGGCATTGACGGGACTTCGCGTCAGCAAAGTGCTTGATATCGTCGTGGCCGTTGAAGAACAACGTCAGCGTCGCATCTCGACGTCACAGGTTAACGAAGCATTGCAGGAGTTGCTCGCACGCTTGCAACCGCCGCAGGCTTCGGGTCGCGAAGTGAAGCTCAACTACGCAACGCAGGTTGAAGTGGCGCCGCCAACGATCGCAATCTTTGGCAATAACCCCGACGCAATTCCAGAGCACTATTTGCGATTCCTGCACAACGGATTCCGCACGAAGTGGGGATTTCTCGGCACGCCGCTTCGCATCATCATGCGCCGGAAGTCTTCCGAATGAATTTCATAGCCGCGCTGTGTGTGGTAGCGGCTTATGTGATTGGTTCCTTTCCCACCGCGTTGTTGGTGGGAAAGGCGAACGGTATTGATTTGCGCACGGTTGGTTCCGGCAATCTCGGTGCGACCAACGTGTTGAGAAACATTGGTTGGAAGGCTGGACTGATTGTTTATGTGGTCGACATGCTGAAAGGTGTGTTGCCCGTCATCGCGTTGCCGCCACTCGCGGGAGTCGCGAAAACATCACCGTGGCCGATTGTGTTTGGAATTGCCGCAATCGTCGGCCATGTGCGTCCGGTGTTTTTGCTTGGCAAAGGCGGCGGAAAAGGCGTTGCAACTGCGAGCGGTGTGTTTCTCGGGCTCGCGCCACTGGCGGCCGGCATCGCGTTTGTTGCATTCGTCATCACGACAGCAATTTCAAAGTTTGTTTCGTTGGGCTCGTTGGTGGGCGCAGTAGCGTTGGTTGGTGCCATGTGGCTACACGAACGCGCGATTACGCCGCTGCTGGTTATTACGGCGTCGGTTGCGGCGTTTGTATTCTTTACCCATCGCGAAAATATCAAGCGATTGCGCAACGGAACCGAACGAAAAATTGGCGCCCCGAAGAAGGAGAAAACTGACGCGGGTATGCCGAGTACAGCTTCGGGAGAAGTTCGATGAGTGCGCGGTCAAGTAGTACGCCGCCGGGCAGTGTGGCGCCCATCAGCATTTTCCGTTGCGCCGTAATTGGTGGCGGTGCGTGGGGAACTGCGATCGCCGATCGTTTGGCGCGCAACGGCCATGACACGTTGCTGTGGGCACGCGAAATCGACGTGGTTGAGTCGGTC
>JBDTTO010001048.1:0-1556 GCA_039930585.1 Gemmatimonadaceae bacterium | reverse complement strand
GAAAGATTCGCGCTCCTACTTCCTCGCGAAGCGCAGTTGGCAAATTGGGAACATTACGGCGCACGCCGTTCGCCGCCACGAGAAAATAAATGCCGTTCTGCAAATTGAGCACGCCATCAACCGCTGGCTGGCCGTCAGCCGATCGCACAAAGAAATGGCGCACCTGAAACACGAATGCGCCGCGCGGACTGGCAGCGACACTGCGCTCATCAGTCAGTACGCCAGCAACTGATACTTCCAATCCACTTGCACGATTCAGCTGCGCTAGTTGCGCGCCAGCCAACGCCAGCACCTTCGCCTTGGCTCCCTCGCCCGATGACAGCACCAACACCGAAACGGGATCGTTGCCAACACGACGCACGATTCCCCGCGCCGTATCCAGCATGCGTCCAGTTGCGCCGGCGACGGGTACGGGTACGATTTGCGTCACGCGTTTCTTGCACGCGCCGATACCCGCGAACACCAAACTCAAAGCGAGTAGTGTTGTGGTGCGTACACGCACGCTCGATGCTGTCAGCACGCGCATTTATTGTAGCCGAGCGATGGCGATGCGGAGATTGGCGGATGGGAGCGTCCCAGCGGCGCCGCGTAATTGGATGAGCTGCGTTGCCAGCGCTGATCCGGAAATTTCATAGTACGAATGTGCGCCACCACGAAGTCCGTTGCGCGGCGACGTAAACGTACCAAACGCCAATTGCACCGGTTGAATGGGAAACGCAGTTGGAAAGCGGCCAACCCAGTTTGGACTGGCGTTCAGCCCCTGATAAATGTTGCGCAAATTCCATGTCTGAAATTTGAGGTCGGCGCTCGCATTCGTAAGTCCGGGATAATCATCGGCAAACAATGCAAGGCCCCACCCACCTATCAATTGATCCATCGGCACACCGGCAAGCGCCGACAGATTGGTTGTACCGGTGCTGAGACTGTTGATCATGGCCTTGAAGAACGCAGGTTCTGAAGTTGCGTAACGATCAATCGTGTACCGAACCAGCGACCAGGTGGTTTGATAGAACACACTGCCCGCCTGGGACGTTCCATCACCGTACGGCGACCAATCCCACGGCGATAACAGTTTGTCGCGAATCTCGTTGAACTGGCGTCGCATGCCGTAGCTCGGTCGCCGCAACAAATCGAATGCGTTGCAGGTGGCGTCAAGCGGATGAAAGTCGCAGTAGATGCCGTTGTTCGCTGCCGCCCCAAATCCGGTGTTCGCTTTCCAGTTCACGTGGTGCAGCGACTCGCGGATCCACATTTCTTCGGCGTGACGCGCGGTTCCTTCTTCCAACCATGACTGCTCGGCGGACGGCGCGTTGTTTTGCACGCGCGCAGACAGTGACACAATGTGTTTCACTTCATGCACAACGGTGCGGGCCATGAAGTAGAACCATCCATCGGGAAAATTCACGCTGTTCACATTGGATCCGGCTGAAACCGGAACAGATCCGTAAAACACTTCACCGAAGTTGCTGCCGGGGCTCACGGTGCGAGGAAATTGATCACACGATGTCACGTACGCTGCCGCACCGGAGCCGTTCAGTTTTTGCGAATACACCATG
>JBDTTO010001047.1:0-1562 GCA_039930585.1 Gemmatimonadaceae bacterium | reverse complement strand
TCGCTGAACCACATAGCGCGCGCCAGATGGAACGAAACGACGGCGTGTTCAACGTGATCTGATGCGCGCCGTCGGCTGCGACGTTGAGCGATTTGCCATTGGTCGGAAGTCCAAGCGAATCGAGCGACGCGGACGAAAACGCGATGGTGTGCGCGCCGGCCGGAACATCACCGAGATCGAAGCGGCCAAGGCTATCCGTAACTGTCGATTGCGTGCCGCCCGCGACCCACACTGATGCACGTGCCAGCGGCTTCATCAACAAACTGTCAAAGACAGTTCCGCGCACTCGACCAGTCGCAGTTGCATTTGCAACGGGAGCGACACTCTCGCGCGTCTGTGCGAACATTACGTGGGCGTTGATGTACGTGAACGCTAGCACCGTTGCAAGCGCGGCGAGGCGTGCGTGCGCGTTCACCATTTGGCCGACTTGGTCCAGAACAGAATTGTGCCGCATCCCGAGCCCATTTGTATCACGGCGTACATCGGTGGCGACGATACGTATCGTGGATACACCTCGATTGCGCGCAAATCATCCGGCTGGTAGGCCGCAAGAGCGTCAATTGAAGTCCTGCCGCCATCGACGTAAACGACCGTGCACGGCGCCATCGTCTGAACAATGAACTCGCCCGGTCTCACACGCTTCAGATTTAAGCCCGGAGTTTGTTGCAGAATGCTGGCGACATCCGGACGATTCTTGAAATCCTTATGCTCAAGCGCATAACCCCAGCCTTCCCGTCGTCGCTCATCGTAGCCGACCTTATCCCTTCCAGCCACACGTTCAGCGCGCACGTTTACCACCGCCAATTCGTTCGCTTTTGCCACCAACAGCACTGCAGCGGTTGTACTGTCGGGCACCAGGTCAATCAGCATTGACGCCGGCGTAAATCCAACGGATCGTGCCTGCAACACGTGCGTGCCTGCCGGAAGACTGGATAACCGAAACTCGCCGCGTTCGTCGGAACGAACCATCGTGTCCAGCGATGCCAGTGTGATCATCGCGTTGGGCACCAACACACCCTTCGTATCCCGGATCACGCCGCGTAACGTTGCGCGACCATGTGGTTTAAGCGCCGCAATTGATTCGGCGGGTGTGCGCTCGCGATCAATCGGTTGCAGCACCATATCGGTGCTGACGAGCAGATCAATGCGCATCATGCGACGCGCGCCAATCAGATATTCAATGACGCCACTTGCCGATCGCGTGCCCGTGGCCTCCGACGACACGCGAATCTCGGTTGGCAACCCGCACGCGTAATACACACCAGTACTGTCGGTCCGCACATCACGCGCGACTTCCTGCACCAGCATTTTCTTGTTCTTGGCAACACTGGCGTCGTACCAGGTGAAACCAACAGCTGCGCCGCTCTGCCGTATGCCGGTCGCAGCATCGCGCACGGTTCCCCACGCAATCCCACTATCAAGGCCGGACGTTTTTACGCCATTGCAAAGTTGTTTCCAGATTGTCGCGAGAGACGGCGTATGCACCGACAGCTGCGTATCGTTGGTTGCTTGAATAACCACGCTTCGTTGCAGCGTGCCCAGTCCGGTGGAATCAAATGACG
>JBDTTO010001046.1:0-1566 GCA_039930585.1 Gemmatimonadaceae bacterium | reverse complement strand
GCGTGCTGGGCATGAACTGATCAACGACGTCCTTCATCGCCTCGGCAGTCACGCGATCGGCACCCGCCAACAACGATTTCCGCCACGCCCGCCCTACCATACCTTCAACATCCGCACCAGACAGTTGTCCCTTTTGCGGAATTGGCGGGACATCCGCCGCGTCCAGTTTCGTGCCGAGTTTGCGCGCCATTACCACAAACATGTCGCGCAACTCATGGTCGTCCGTTGGATAAAACAACGGAATGTGCACCTCGGCTCTTCCCTGACGCTTGATATCAATTGGCAACAGGTCGGGACGTGCCGTCAGCAACATCCACAAAATGCGGCCGCGATACCGCGTGTCGCCCATCTGCGTAGCAATCATACCAAACACGCGGCTGGATGTGCCGGAGTCGCCTTCGGTATCACGATCGCCCAAAGCGGCATCCGCTTCGTCGATCACGACCATTACAGGTCCCATTGCGCGCAACAACGCCAACACGCGCTCGAGATTGCCTTCGGTTTCGCCGACATACTTGGAGCGGAAGTTCTTGAGCATCACGCACGGAATACCAATCTCGCCGGCAGCACACGTTGCAAAAAATGATTTGCCCGTGCCTACCGGACCGCAAATGAGATATCCCATCGGCACCGAATCGAGCAATCCTCGCGACAAGAGTGCTGCATCGTCACGCAGGCGTTGTTTCGCGGCTTCGTGGCCGATAACGGTGTCGAGTTTCCACTTCGGTTCGATGAACTCCAACAATCCCTGCGCCTGACGCTCAAGCAGTCGCTTCTTGTTCGCACTGAACCGTTTGGCATTCATTCGTTCACCGCCGTCGGCCGCAGAACGAATCATCACGGACAAGTCGTTGAGCGACATACCCGCGCTCAACTTCGCAAGCTGCTCGGGGGTGTAGTCGGAAACAATACTCCACGTTTCGGAATTCGCAGCATCACGCACGTACGCGAGACGTTCGGTTTCGCTGGGCATTGGCACTTCGATGGTCGCCACCTGTGGATTACCCGTGACGCGATCGTTCATGTCACTGCGGCGTTCGTCAATCAACACAAACGCCATTTCCAACCGTTTGACCTGCGAGCTGCTGGCCCAGTTGAGCAGTGTCACCGCCATGCCCGATGCCGGGAAGCTCAAACGCCCAGGTTCACCTGAGGGAAAAATGTATGACGCCTGACTCACCATCACCGCGACGCGTAAGCGCTTCTCCGGCGTCGCCATGATGTTGTCACGAACAAACAAGTCCAGCAGCGAGAACACCGTGGTTGGATCGTTTTTGAGCGTGGACAAATCGCCAATGCGCCTGGTGGCCAACTGCACCATATCACGCAAACGTTTTTCGTCGCGCCCCGCAAACACACGCAACCCGCGTCCCAAGACGTAATGCAGCACCAAATCCCAATGTCCAAACAGTTGCTCGGACAGGAAATCAATCACTGTGCCGTACGATGCCTTTTCTACGCCGTCTACATCACACAGCGGCACCAGGTCGTACGTATTGCCGTGCAGCACAAACACGGACGACGTGCCGGAAAAATACGAATCCGCCAACGACAGCGCCCACGACG
>JBDTTO010001045.1:0-1567 GCA_039930585.1 Gemmatimonadaceae bacterium | reverse complement strand
CCTGCGCGTACCACTCAAGGCGGTGGCGACCGTTGTACATTCGTCCTGGCGCGACATACCTGCGAGTGGAGCATTGGAAAGGCGCGACTATCGAAATCTCATGAAACCGGCAACGCCAAATGTGCTCATTACGCTCGCAGCGCCGGCGATGATGCGTTTGGCGGGCGGAGTTGTGCGGCCGATGCGAAGGATCGGATTGCGATTGGACGACCCTGACGGCTTCATCGCCGCGTTCGATGCGTAGCGCGACGCCACGATTCACCATGCGCGCAAATTGTATGAGTTTTCAGGCAATGCCGTGCGCATGATAACAACATTTCTCCGTGATCTGTTCGATGCCGTGGTGAGTATTGACACACTGCACAAGTTGGTGCGCGGTCGATGAATCTGTCCCTGCGCGCGGCGAATAATTCCGATCAAGAGTTCGCATTTCTGGTGAAACGTGCCGCACTTGGAAGTTACGTTGAGCAAGTGTGGGGATGGAACGACGATTTCCAACGGCGTTTTCACGCGAGCGATTGGACGTCGCATCGTCCAGATATTATCACGTGTGATGCCGAGGCGATTGGAACTCTGGAAGTTGTCAGGCACTCCGATCACTTGTACGTTGGCGCATTCTACTTACTGCCCGCGTGGCAGCGGCGAGGCGTAGGATCGCGATTGCTCCAGGATGTTGTGGAGCGTGGCTTTCGCGAGCGTCTGCCGATCCGGCTGCAATTCCTCAAGATCAATCCCGTCCGTTCGTTGTACGAACGCCATGGCTTCCGGATCACTGGCGAAACACTCACGCACTTTCTCGCGGAATGTCCGCGATCGGACAGTACGGCGCCCATCGCACGCGCTTTCGACATCACATGAACCCGCCCCCGTTCGCGATTGCTTCGATGTTGTTGTTTGATCTCGATGGCGTCCTGGCGGATTCCACTGCCTGCGTCGAACATCATTGGCGTCAGTGGGCGGCGCAGCATCGCATCGATCCGGACGCATTGCTCAAACGCGTGCATGGACGACGCGCAGTCGATACCATTCGCGAGGTCGCGCCATTGCTTGATGCGGACGCCGAGTTTCGCGCGCTCGCCGCGGCGGAAACTCTGGATACTTCGGGAATCGTGGCCGAACCGGGAGCAGTTGACTTCCTGAAACGGTTGCCAAATAATCGCTGGGGCGTGGTCACGTCGGGTGCGCACTCTGTGGCGATCGCTCGCTTGAATGCCTGCGGTCTGCGCGAACCACCGTTGTTGATTTCCGCAGAAATGCTAACACGCGGCAAACCTGATCCAGAAGGTTACCTCGTGGCGGCGTGGCGCTCGGGGTACACGCCGCGAGACTGCGTGGTGTTCGAAGACGCACCAGCTGGCGTGGCCGCAGCACATGCTGCCGGTATGCGCTGCGTCGCACTCACGACGACGCATCCGGCAGCGGCGCTAGCCAACGCAGATTGGCTTGTGTCGTCACTGGCCGCTGTGCGCGTTGAGTTTATTCATGACGCAGCGGATCAAGAACAAATTGCGCTCTATCAAGTCTCGTGATGTGAGCGCGCCGTCAAATCGCGACGCCATTCCGAAAA
>JBDTTO010001044.1:0-1568 GCA_039930585.1 Gemmatimonadaceae bacterium | reverse complement strand
GCAAGGCAACGAAAGTGCGATCGATGTACAAGTAGTTGATTGCCCGCAGTGTGGCGCGCAAACTCGCTTCGATCCGAATGTCGTTGCATCAGTGTGCGCATTTTGCGCGACACCAATGGTGTCCGTCAAAGCGCATGCGGGCCGCCAGATTCAACCGCGCGGAATCGTTCCGTTTTCTCTGGAGACAAGCGCAGCGCAGGATCTCTTTCGCAAATGGATTCAAAGCCGATGGTTCGCGCCCAATGCGCTCAAGAAGACAGTAAACAAAGTTGATGGCGTGCGCGGTGTGTACGTGCCGTGTTGGACGTTTGATGCAGAAACTTCAAGTCATTACGAGGGGCAACGGGGCGTTCACCGACAGGTATATGAGACTGTAAGCGACGGCAAAGGCGGCACGACACAGCGCGTGCGCACGGTCACGGATTGGTACTACACCAACGGCGATGTCACCGTCAATTTTGACGACACGCTCGTACTCGCGTCGGCAAGTATTCCGGAACATCTCGCAGGCGTGCTGCTGGGTTGGGATGTGTCAAAGCTCGCGCCGTTCACCGACGATTTTGTCGCCGGATTCACGGTTGAAGCGTATCAACTGGCGCTCGAGCCAGCATTTGCGCAGGCGCAGATCAACTTTCGCGCTGGCATCGAAGCAGCAGCACGCGCCGATATCGGCGGCGACGAGCAACGTGTAACGAATTTCACCACGCAGTACGGCAATATCGCGTTCAAACACATTCTGCTGCCGGTCTGGATCTGTTCGTACAAATTTGCGAACAAGACCTGGCGCGTTGTAGTCAACGGACAAACCGGCAACGTGAAGGGTGATCGCCCGTGGTCGCCGTGGAAAATTGGTTTCGCAGTTCTCGTCGCACTCGCAATTGTGCTCATCATCGCAACGCTCAGTCAACAGCAATGACGGTGTTCCTCGTCTTTCTGCGCCTTGGATTGACGTCGTTTGGTGGGCCAATTGCACATCTCGGGTATTTTCGCGAGGAGTTTGTACGACGCCGAGCGTGGTTGACGGAACAGAGTTACGCAGATCTGGTGGCACTGGGACAGTTTCTGCCAGGTCCCGCCAGCAGCCAGGTAGGAATGGCAATTGGATATTCCCGCGGAGGATTTGCGGGCGCCATCAGCGCATGGCTTGGATTTACTCTGCCGTCCGCCATCTTGATGATTGGCGTCGCACTCAGCCTCGCGGCACTCCAACAAACACGATCAGCCGGCGTTGTAAGTGGAGTCATACACGGACTGAATCTTGTCGCCGTTGCAGTGGTGGCGCAGGCAGTGCTCGGCATGGCGCGCGCACATTGCAGAAATTTGCGGCGCGTTTCAATCGCGTTAGCCGCAACAATCATTGCGTCGTTGTGGGTGACGTCGGCGACACAGGTGTGCATCATCATTGCTGCCGCGGTTGCAGGAGCTTTGCTGCAACTGGAATCGTCAGTCGATAGTGCGGATGCCTTGCCCGTTGTTCCGTCACATCGAACGGGCGTTGGCTTGCTCGGGACCGCAGTGGTGATATTGGTTGCACTGTCGGTTGCTGCGCGATTTGATGTGCCTTTAAC
>JBDTTO010001043.1:0-1571 GCA_039930585.1 Gemmatimonadaceae bacterium | reverse complement strand
GCACCTGGGCAACTTTCGAACGTTTCTGTTTGAAGACCTGCTGCGGCGTGCGCTGCGGCTGGCGGGTTGGCGCGTGCAACAGATCATGAACCTGACCGACGTCGATGATAAAATCATCACGAAGGCCGCGCGCGAAAAAATCAGCATCACTGAAGTTACTGAACCATTCACGGAGCTGTTTCACAAGGATCGCCGTTATCTGCGCATTGAGGACGCAGAGGGTTATCCAAAAGCGACCGATCACATTCCCGAAATGATTGCGCTCGTTGAGCGTCTGATCGCGAATGGTGTTGCGTACCTGTCCGAAGATGGCTCCGTGTATTTCGCGATCGACAAGTTTCCGACGTACGGGCAGCTCTCGCAGCTGGACAAACGCGAAGTGCGCGCAGGTGCACGTGTTGCGCAGGACGAATACACCAAAGAAAACGCGCAGGATTTTGCGCTCTGGAAAAGTGCCAAAGGCGAAGACGAAGCAACCGGCGCTGCGTGGGATTCGCCGTGGGGACGTGGACGTCCGGGTTGGCATCTCGAATGCTCCGCGATGGCCATGAAATACCTTGGCGAAACGTTCGATCTGCACGCGGGCGGCATTGATCTCATCTTCCCGCATCACGAAGACGAAATTGCGCAGTCCGAAGCGGCAACGGGAAAGATATTTGCGCGTTGCTGGTGCCATGGTGAGTTCCTGCTCACCGACGGTACCAAGATGGCCAAGCGTGTTGGTAACGTGTCAAACGTGGTGGGGTTACGCGACGCCGGCATCAGCGGCACCGTCTATCGTCATTTCGTGTTTGGTACGCATTATCGCAAGCAACTCAACATGGGCGAAGATTGGTTGGAGAATTCTCGTCCTGCCGTTCGTCGCATTGGTGCATTTGCGCGTCGCCTGGCCGAAGCGACCAGTGGAACGCCCGCGTTGGCCGAAGTTGCCGTCAAAGCCGAACAGACGTTTATCGAAGCGTTGTTTGATGATCTGAACGGGCCCGAAGCAATGGCGGCGCTGTTTGTATTCATCACCGACGCCAATCGTGAACTGGACAACGGAGAAGCGGGTGGTGCCACGCCGGCCAGCACTGATCCCAAGAGTCCCAAGGGCGTGGGCGGGTCCGAATCATTGGCGCGCGCTCGCGCTGCATTTCACCTGATGAACGGCGTGCTCGATCTCGTGCCGGACGAAGAAACCGACGCCGATCTTTCGGCGTGGGTAGAAGAACGTTTGGCCGAACGAAAGGCAGCGCGCGCACGGAGAGATTTTGCGGCGTCGGATGCCATTCGCGATGAGCTGGATGCGAAGGACATCATCATTGAAGACACGCCGCAGGGAACGCGCTGGACGAAACGGTAGCTCGCAGATTTCGGGCAGGGGCGGTATGACTGTCATCTCTGGCGGTTAATGCGGGCGATCGCGGTTTTTACACGGGTGGCGCCGGGCGATTGCATACTCGCTTCGCGTTCGGTGAGCCGTTTGCCTTGATTTTGCCTGCCAGCCGGTCTATTCTCCGCGTCTTGCCATGACTCAGCTTGTCCTGGCAAATTCCGGTGCTGACGTAGCTCAGCTGGCAGAGCAACTG
>JBDTTO010001042.1:0-1574 GCA_039930585.1 Gemmatimonadaceae bacterium | reverse complement strand
GTTGGGCGGCGACAGCCGCTCTGCGATTGGGGCTCTGGGCTTCGACAAACTCGACTTCGCGACTCTGCAAGCGCGGTATGGAACGGCTCCATCGGTCCAACCGCACGCCGAGCGTTTTGCCGAGTACCTCGGCTACGCGGATGCGCTGGGTATCAAGGAATGGATTCGATTCGATCTCACGATTGTGCGCGGGCTCGCGTACTACACAGGAGTCGTTTTCGAACTCTTTGATGCTGTTGGCGAGTTTCGCGCGATTTGCGGCGGTGGACGTTACGACAACCTGCTTTCGTCGCTGGGTGGCGTGGATTTGCCCGCGCTCGGTTTTGGTATGGGCGATGTAGTGCTGGGCGAGTTGCTGAGAGAACGAGGCAAGATGCCAACATTTCAGGCCACCGATGATCGATATTTCATTGTGGCAGGAGAGGGCGTGAAAACTGCGCACGTTCTCACGTTGGCCAGTTCGCTCCGTCGACTGTTGCCAACGGCCAGTTTTAGTCACGGGCTAAATCCGGCGGCTATCGAAACACGCAAGACGGCGAAGCAGCTGGATGACGGACGGGCCTCGGGGGCCAATTTTTTCATTTGGTTAACCGAGAGCAACAACGCGCCGCAGATCAATGTGAGTTACACCAGCATCAAGGCGATGCACACGCTTGATGCCGCAACAACGAACACACTGTTGGGCCGCGAACGTGGGGTGGCCATGCAGCGCGAAGCGGGAGAGAAGGTTCAAGCGGCGGCGCGAGCGTTGGCTGCCGAAGCGTTACGCGCAACGACGTAGACATCTATTTGTAGCTCGCAGCAGAGCCGGCTGGCAACAGCCTGCTCATTCAGTATTTGAAAGTTCAACCTTAAGCACAACACGATGGCTGATGACAAGAAGCTGACCACACGCGCTGAGAATTTCAGCGACTGGTACAACGAGCTGGTACTCAAATCCGAGATGGCTGACTACTCACCGGTGCGTGGTTGCATGGTGATTCGTCCGCACGGATATGGCGTGTGGGAGCGCATGCAACGCGCGCTTGACGACATGTTCAAGGCCACTGGTCATCAGAACGCGTACTTCCCGATGTTCATTCCGCAAAGCTTCATGACGAAGGAAGCGGAACACGTTGAAGGTTTCGCACCGGAGCTTGCGGTTGTCACGCACGGCGGTGGCAAGCTGCTCGAAGAACCACTGGTGGTGCGCCCGACTTCCGAAACGATCATTTACCACATGTTCGCGAAGTGGTTGCAGAGTTATCGGGATCTGCCGTTTCTGTACAATCAGTGGGCCAACGTCGTGCGCTGGGAAATGCGCACGCGCTTGTTCCTGCGCACGATGGAATTCCTCTGGCAGGAAGGCCACACTGCGCACGCCACGCACGACGAAGCCGAAATCGAGACGCGCAAAATGTTGGGCGTGTACCGCACGTTCATGGAAAATTACATGGCGATGCCGGTGGTCACGGGTCAGAAAACCGACGCCGAACGTTTCGCCGGCGCACTGCGCACGTATTCGTGCGAAGCCTTGATGCAGGACAACAAGGCCTTGCAGGCCGGTACGTCGCACAACCTCGGACAGAATTTCG
>JBDTTO010001041.1:0-1586 GCA_039930585.1 Gemmatimonadaceae bacterium | reverse complement strand
CATGGTGCTGGGGCATGCGTTGGACATGGCCGATCACTACAGCCAGATCTCGAATTACATGCGGCTGAATGACATCTTGCCACCAACCGCATTGCCACGTCCGCGTCCACCGGGAAATTAGAACGTCGCGGTGCGGGCGAGTGTTCTACGCCCGCTGGCGCTACGAACAAACCAACGATCTGCGGCGTTTTCGAGTTAGCTGTAGTCTGCAGTGATGGCCGTGGCCCACGCGACAATTCCGTCTGGCCGAATCAGTAGCGCGCTCAATCCCGGCTGTTCTTTCGCGCGTCCGGACGCGTACTGGAGGCGAGTGCCGTATCCGGTTGCAACGAATTTCAATTCTGCACTCGAATTGAAATCAAGTAATACGCCTAGCCCACCGCGCATTAGTTCGCCGACCGTCGTACCATCTTCGAACTTGAAGTTGGGAACGCTGTAACCAACCAGCGGATGAGTGCCATCAAGTTCATAGTGCGTCGCGACACCCCACACGCGTCCGGCGAAGTATGTGGCACCATCACGAGTATTGATCAGATCGCGGACGATTGCATGCAATGCCCGTGAAGCAGCATCGGGTTTCATGATCGCAACCTGCGCGCGCGACCAATTCAACACCTGCTCACCAATCGGATATCGTTCGGTTTGATAGGTGTCCAGCAAGTCTGCCGGCGCGTTGTGCTGAATTGTTGCGGCAAGCTTCCAACCAAGATTCATCGCGTCGCCCAGGCCAAGATTCAGCCCTTGTCCTCCCAATGGCGAGTGAATGTGCGCTGCATCGCCCGCCAGAAACACGCGCCCGTTGCGATACGTGGTCGCTTGTCGCGCGCGATCCGTCCATGTGGTGGCACAGCGCAAAGTCGTGATTGTCACATCGGTGTGCGAGACCCGGCGCAAGACGTCCTGCACGTGTTCACGCGTGATTGGTTCGTCTGATTTGTGAAATGCGCCGCCATCAAATTCCTGAATGACCACGTAGCCCGGTTGCGATTGCAGATACATGCCGGTCGCGGTCTGGTTGCGCCCCAGCTTCAATTTCTCAGGATCGGCAATGTCTACGAGCGTGGAATAGCCTGTGAATTCCGGCTCCGTTCCAGCGAATTCAAAACCCGCGCTCTTTCGAACGACGCTACGCGCTCCATCGCAACCCACCAGCCATTTTCCGGCGAACGATTGTTCGCCTGCCTGCACCGTAACTTCGTGTTCGGATTGCTGAATGTCAGTAACCGCCAATCCGCGCTTGATCTCAACACCAAGCGCCTCCGCTCGGCGCAACAACACCGTTTCAAGTTCCTGCATTTCGGATATCAAGTTCGTGTCCGTCGAACTCGGTAGCCGATGCGTCCACTGCGATGTGTCGAAAGTGCCGTCGTGAAACGGAATGCCGGCGAAGTGCCCGGCCTGACGACGCGCGCCTTGTCCGGAATGCATGTGCGGATTCTTGAGGCGTTTGTGTATCTCGAGTTGATCGAGCAAGCCGCGCCGATACAGCGCCTCAATGGTCGGTGCGAACAGTCCGCGAATACCAAACGGCATCTGCTTCAATGGCGAATGTGGATCGTCCGCTTTTTCGAGTATCAGCACCGAAC
>JBDTTO010001040.1:0-1586 GCA_039930585.1 Gemmatimonadaceae bacterium | reverse complement strand
ACCCGCCGCCACTGTCGTTACGGGCTTTCGATCGTCGACGCCTTCAATCCAGTGCTCAAGCGCGAAGCCTCGATCAATTGGCGTGATCGGACGCGTTTTCGACATCGCCGAAAGTGATGCGACAGCGTACAGCGGATTTCCGGCTGAGAGCGGCGTGATTTCAACGCGCAACGAATCACCGGGCGCGCCATTCGCACCAAATGAAGCAAGCGACAGGGTTGTGTCTTGCGCGAGACGACCCGTGGGAATTTCCATCAGCGTGCGACCGTTCACTGCAACTCGCACACCACGCTTCGCCGCACCGCGTTGACGTCGTTCGACGTCGGCCAGTGCCTGCACTGATGAACTCAGATCCTGCGTCTCGCCCCACAAGTCGCTGCGGCGACGGCCTGCGGTGATGAGCGTTTCAACCAACGGACCGACGAGTTCATGATCGGGCGCAATTGCGACCGTTGCGGACAACAGCAATGCTGCTGGCCTCGCCTGCGAGTGAAAATACGTTGCACCAAGCGCAGAGTCGGGCAATACCGCATGTCGTCCTTCGACGTGCACGGTTGCCCAAAGTGGTGCGAGCAATGTGCGCGCAGCTGCCATCGCGTTCCGACGCGCGAGCACCCGAGCGAGACGTGCCCGGTCCTCCCACGCCAATTGAGCGGCGCGGCGAATGAGTTCGTTTTCAACCGCGATATTTGGTTTACCCAACCGACTGAGCGCATCAACTGCCGCCACATACTCGGCCAGAATTGCGCCGCGCTTGTCGTAGAACTGCGCAACCGGCGTGAAGCCCGTCGTTGGTGATTGCGCGGTGATTGGTTTGCCCGCGGCTTGTTGCAAATAGCCAACGAGACGCGCAACAACTGAATCATTTACCGCAATGCCAGCGTCTTTCGCTTCGGCAAAAATCAAAGCGGCTTGCGCGCTGAGCCACGGCGTTGTCCAGTCGCCAGCGCCCCAGTAGCCAATGCCACCATCACTTCGCTGACGGCGCGACAGTGAACCCAGTGCGGCGACAACATCAGACACTGCAGTGCCCGGGGCGAGACGTTGACTGCTGTTTGCCTCGATGGTTGATGCGTTGGCACGATCGGCATTCAACAGCGCAAGCAGCGGCAGTGCAGTGCTGCTGATCTGTTCCGTGCATTGGTACGGATAGCTGCGCGCGCGTTCGGCGGCCGAACGAACAATGGCAAGCGGTGAGCTGCCGATGTTCAACGTGAGTTCGGAACGCGTGTAATCGAGCGCGCCGTCGAGCGGCGCACCCATTGCGAGTGCAAGCGTGCCGGCGTTTGCAAAAGTGCCGCCAGCGGTGGTAATCGTTGGGCGCGAGTCGGCGCGAATCGGAATCACTGTTTGCAGTGCGTCCTTTTCCTTGCCTGATTTCACATCGAAACGAAACGTTGCCTGCTTGCCGGGAATTGCGAGGATGGGAAAACGCACTTCTTTTCCGCGACCGGCGTCGAGCGTAACGTTTTGCGATGTCTTGCCAGTGATTGTCGCGCCCGTTGCAGTCACTGCGACTGTTGCAGACGCTTTCTGTCCGTTGCGCAGATTGACAGCCGTTCCCGCTTGAGCAACGTCACCTGGGC
>JBDTTO010001039.1:0-1587 GCA_039930585.1 Gemmatimonadaceae bacterium | reverse complement strand
TCCGGGCACCGAGTGCGACGTTGGCTCTCGCATTGTATCAGCCTGCGATCCGCGATACGGCCGCACGGCCCAGGACGCAATTGGAACCGCAATGAGTATAGAACCGGGTTCTTGGCAAGAATACAAAATGACGGCGTCGAGGCGAACAATCACAAACGCTTCACCCGAATTCCGACTAAATTTCCCCCATGACACGTGACGAAGGGGGGCGCCCAACGCCAACAGAGTCCGCGAAGCCAGTCGCGCCGCCGGCACCTGCGACCGACTCTGTGCTGGCGGCCAAGGCGCGAGCCAAAACCAAGCGCGACGGCGCCAAAAAGTTGGCAAAAGCGAACAAAGCGGCGAAGAATCCGAAGCGGGAGAAAGCACCGAAGCGCGCGAATCTCGCGAGCGCAACTCCCAATGGTGAGCTGGCCGAGGCGGTAGCACCGTCCGTTGAATCGGTAACCACCAGGGTCGAGCAACCGGTAGTTGACCTCCCTCACGCGCAACTGCGCGAAGAAGCGCTGGCCGTCCTGTTGCGCGGTGCCCATCGCACGCCGCACGGCATTCTCGGCGCACACCTGGCGCAGCAGGACGGTGTCAACGGCGTCGTGATTCGCGCGCTGTTTCCATCAGCCGTCAATGTCGGCGTCGTGTTGGCGGGGTCGGACGCGTCGCTGGCAATGGACGACCACCAGAACGGGTTACACACACTGTTTCTGCCGGGTCGTACAATGCCAATGCGATATCGCTTGCGCATTGGGCAACCTGATGGATCGAGCATCGAACGCGACGATCCGTATCGATTTCTACCAACCGTTGGCGAACTCGATTTGCATCTATTTGGTGAAGGCCGGCACTTGCGGCTTTGGGAAAAACTCGGCGCACATCCTCGCGTGATGGATGACGTATCCGGTACGGCCTTCGCCGTGTGGGCGCCGAACGCGACGCGTGTTTCACTGATTGGTTCATTCAATGCATGGGATACGCGCGTGCATCCGATGCGAGCGCTGGGTACGAGTGGCGTGTGGGAACTGTTTGTGCCGGGAGTTGGCGCGAACGCACTGTACAAGTTTGAAATCAAGGCGCTGTCGGGCGCGCTGCGCGTGAAAACCGATCCGATGGCGTTCCAAATGGAACTATCGTCAGGACACGCGTCGGTGGTGGTTGACACTGGCACATACACGTGGAACGATGGTGAGTGGCTGGCGCGACGTGCCGAGGGCGATCCGGTGCGCGAACCGATGTTGGTGTACGAAGTACACCTGGCATCGTGGGCTCGTGTTCCGGAAGAAAACAATCGCACGCTGTCGTACCGCGAAATCGCGCCGCGTTTGGCTGAACACGTCAAGCGTCTCGGTTTTACGCACATCGAACTGTTGCCGGTACTCGAACATCCCTTCGGCGGATCGTGGGGATATCAGGTTAGCGGTTACTACGCACCAACATCGCGTCATGGCTCCCCCGACGATTTCCGATTCTTCGTCGACACGATGCACGCCGCCGGCATTGGTGTGCTGCTCGATTGGGTACCAGCACACTTTCCGAAAGACGATTGGGCGTTGCGTCGCTTTGACGGAACCGCGTGTTACGAACACGAAGATC
>JBDTTO010001038.1:0-1589 GCA_039930585.1 Gemmatimonadaceae bacterium | reverse complement strand
CGTAATCGAGCGCTAATGAAAGGCTAATTGGGCAGTGCTTGAGGGGGTGCGACCCAGGCCGCAGCATTGGCGCAACTCGTTACCACACATATCGATATGATGCCAATCAACTCGACATTCCGCCTGTCACGTCTGCGGTCATTGATTTCGTTGTCCGCAGCGGCAGTCACGGCATCAACGCCAATTTTCGCGATTGCGCAATCCGCGAAGTGGACCGTTGATGCCAGGCCTTCCTTCGTCCTCGGCCGCACAGGCGATGGCACGACTGCCGAGTTCGCGTTTGTAAATGGTGCGACAATGTTGCCGGGCGGAAACGTTATGGTGAGTGATCGAAGCGAGTATTCAATGCTGATCGTTGCCCCAACCGGCAAAGTTGTAAAGAAATTTGGTCGCAGCGGTCAAGGGCCGGGCGAACTCACTAACGCATTCTTCTCGTACAGTTGCGGGAAGAACGTCTTTATTGGGAACAATGCTGGTCGTTCGATCAGTGTCTTTGCGCTTGATGGTTCCTTTGTTCGCACTTCGATGTTTGGCGTTCATTTTAGCAAACAGGGTCCGTACCGAACTGCATGCAATCGGAATGGAGTGTTCGTGCACTATGGGTGGGACAATGGCAAGGACAGAACGCCTGGCGTTTCGTATCGTTCGCAGGTTCCCGTATGGGCCACGCCGGGCGATTCGTCGAAAGGCACACTCATTGCGACTGTGAAGGGATCAGAGCGCTGGGAATACACCATCCAACCATTGGGCCGCGAAACACGCATCGCAATTGGTAGTGATCGTGTGTACGTCGGTGAAGCCGATGGATACGAAATCAAAGTGCTCAGTCTCGACGGAAAACCACTGCCAGCGGTTCGAAAAGACGCCAAGCCAATCGCAGTCACAAAACAGGACATTCAGGAAGACGCCGACCGATTGATTGCGATGATGGGCGAGAAGTATCGCAAAATGGTTGAGAAGGAAAACGCGTCCACACCGATGCCCAAAACGCTGCCGCCATATCGTGAACTGACGGTCGACAACGACGACAATTTGTGGGTCCGCGATTACGCGCGGACAGGCCCTGATAACGTGACGTGGACTGTATTCAGCAAGAATGGAAATCTGTTATCGGAAGTCCTGCTGCCCAACGCTCTCGAAGTGTATGAAATCGGCCAGGACTACATACTTGGTCGCTACATCGACGAAAACGTCGGCGCGCCGGAAGTCCGTTCGTATCGGCTAATCAAACAGTAGTTCCATTCATTCATGCAACCAGCAAAGCAACGCCCGAAGTCCGGATGTACAATCTCCGCACTTCGGGCGCCGCAAAAAATACTCGTGCTTACTTGTTGATAATGACGTAACGCTCGAGTCGCTTGAGCTCACCTGGCTTGCTGCGCACATACTTGCCAATCTCGCGTTCAAACTGCTCCATGGACGTCCACGGACGATATTCTTCGAACTCGCGCTTCCATTGCCGAGTTCCGACGCCAATGCTCGCGAACGAATCCATGATTGGCGCGGTCCAGGTGTTCAGTTCGATGGGAATGAACACGTACTGTTCCGTTGACGCCAACGCGGGACCGAGTGCTTCAAGTGACTTCCAC
>JBDTTO010001037.1:0-1595 GCA_039930585.1 Gemmatimonadaceae bacterium | reverse complement strand
CGCGTCCCATTCCATTGCAGCGCAACTTTACCGAAAACCTCATGGCGTACGCGCTGGGACGCCGTGTTGAAGATTTCGACCAGCCAACAGTGCGAGCGATTGCGAAGGATGCCGCTCTAAAAGGCAATCGCTTCTCCGCGTATGTAATTGGTGTCGTAAACAGCAGTGCATTCCGCCAGAAACGTGCAGAAGCAGCAGCCGACGAGCAGCACTAACCCGCCGAGGATATAAGAAGATGAGCAATTTCCTGACCCAGAAAACGTTGCACCGTCGCACTTTTCTTCGCGGTCTGAGCGCGACGGTGGCGTTGCCGTATTTAGACGCAATGCGCCCAGCGGGACGCGCCCTCGGCAAACTGTCAACGAATGCGGCCGCGGCGGAAAAAGCGCGCGTGGTCTGCATCGAAACCGTACACGGAGCGGCCGGCAGCAACACGATGGGCGCCGCCAAAAATCTGTGGGCCCCGGCCGGTCTTGGTCGCGACTGGACCATGAATCCGGAAAGCGCGCTTATGCCGCTCGATCCATGGCGCAAATATCTGACCATTGTCAGCAACACCGACGTGGCCATGGCCGAAGCGTTTTCCGCACCGGAAATCGGTGGCGATCACTTCCGTTCCAGTGCCGTGTTTCTCACGCAATCACATCCGAAACAAACACAAGGCTCGGATTTGTTCGTCGGCACGTCGTTCGATCAGATTCTCGCGCGTCGCATCGGTCAGGGCACGCCCATTCCTTCAATGCAGCTCTGCATTGAAAATCTCGATCAGGCCGGCGGTTGCACCTACAACTACGCGTGTGCCTACACCGACACCATCAGCTGGGCGTCACCCAGCGAACCGCTCCCGATGATTCGGAACCCGCGTGCCGCATTCGATTTGTTGTTCGGCGTTGGTGCTGACAACAACGAGCGTGCCGCCCGGCGCAAGGTCAACGGCAGCATTCTCGACTGGGTTGTGGGCGAAATGGCCACGTTCAAGAGCCAGCTCGGTACCGGCGACAAACGTCGGGTCGATCAGTATCTCGACAATATCCGCGAGCTCGAACGTCGCATTCAGAGCGTCGAAGCGCATAACTCCAGCGGCAACGAGCGCGCTTTGCCAGAAGCGCCAGCCGGCGTGCCGGACTCGTTCGAAGAACATGTGAAGTTGATGTTCGACGTGCAGGTGCTGGCGTTTGAATCCGACATGACACGCGTGTTCTCGTTCAAAACCGGTCGCGATGCGTCCAGCCGCACCTATCCCGACTCGGGCACAAACGCTGCGTTCCATCCGGCCTCACACGCGCTAGGAAACGAAGCGGGCCTCAAGACGTTCAACATGATCAACAAGTACCATGTGAGCATGATCCCGTACTTCCTGGACCGGCTCAAGAACACGATGGAAGGCGACAGCAACCTGCTCGACAAGACGTTGATCATGTACGGCTCGCCGATGTCCGATCCCAGCATTCATGCGCACCGTCGCGCCCCGCTCATTTTGCTGGGCGGCGCCAATGGCAAGCTCGATGGCAACCTGCATCTAAAGGCGCCGGAAGGCACACCAATGGCCGACGTATTCCTCTCGCTGCTGCACAAGCTTGGCGTGGACGACATGA
>JBDTTO010001036.1:0-1602 GCA_039930585.1 Gemmatimonadaceae bacterium | reverse complement strand
TGCCCAGTGCACCGATCTCCTGCACAGTTACAACTGCGACATTGGAAGTTGTCCAGGCGATGACTCTGCCGCGAACGGGTTGCCCATTTGCATTGAACGTCTCGGCTGACAGCGTCGTGTTTGCACCGATGTTGAGCGGAGGCGGCACGGTACCGATGGCAACCGACGCCACGGGAACAACAATTGGACTAGCCGGCCCATCACCACACGCAACGAACACTGCGCACAGCACGGCGACCACGAAATCCTTCGTCGGATATCGCATGGTATGGAAGGGAAAATTGTGTCAGGCAAACTGCAATTAAACCCAAGCTGCCATGCGTCCAGTTGAATCGCTAGAGCCCTTCGGGAATCGTCTGCGCGAGCTTTCGTCGCACCGCAAAAAACTCACGCAGCATCGCGGCACTCGCCGCAGCTTCGACACCCGCCAAAACTTCCGGCGCGTGATTCAACTTGCTGTGCCGCACAATGTCGCCCACCGATCCACACATACCAGCTTTGTCATCCCACGCGCCGAAGACCAATCGTCCAATGCGCGCCAATACAATCGCACCGGCACACATCGCGCACGGCTCCAACGTCACGTACAATGTGCAGTCGTTCAACTGAGGTTGCCCCACCACGGCCGCAGCAGCCCGCAATGCCTGAATCTCCGCATGCGCGGTAGCATCACCATCGCGACGCATCCGATTTTGCGCCGTCGCGATTGTCACACCATCACGCGTGACAATCGCGCCCACGGGCACTTCACCAGCTTCCTCCGCCTCTCGCGCCTGCAACAAAGCGATCTGCATCGCGACACGATCAGCCGCGCTGGTGTGAGTCATAACGCAGGGTCCTTATGCAGTGGCCGAAACGGTATCGGCAACAACCGACGGTGTCGCGCTGAACTTGAGTTCACCATCTTCGCCAAGTTCAGACAAGATTGCATCGCCTTCCTTGAACCGGCCTTCGAGCACCGCCAGCGCCAAAGGATTCTGAAGCAACCGTTGCACTGCACGTTTGAGCGGACGCGCGCCGTACACCGGATCGTATCCTTCATCAGCCAAAAACTTCCGGGCTTCGGGCGTAAGCGTGATGGTGAGCTTGCGATCGGCCAACAGCTTGCGCAGATGTTCCAACTGCAAGTCAACGATGTGATCGAGTTCCGCGCGCCCCAACGCATGAAACACGACGATGTCATCTATGCGATTGAGAAACTCGGGCTTGAACACGGTGCGCAGAGTTGCGAGCACTTCCTGCTCCATCGTGGCCCACGCCTGTGCGGATGGCTCCGCGCCAACTTCCAGAATGCGATGACTGCCCACATTGCTGGTGAGAATCACAACGCTATTGCGGAAGTCGACGGTGCGTCCCTGCGAATCAGTCAAGCGGCCGTCGTCCAAGAGCTGCAACAACACGTTGAATACATCCGGGTGTGCTTTTTCGATTTCGTCAAACAGAATGACTGAATACGGACGCCGACGAACGGCTTCAGTCAACTGTCCGCCTTCTTCGTATCCCACATATCCGGGAGGCGCACCAATCAATCGCGCAACAGCGTGTTTCTCCATGTACTCGGACATGTCGATACGCACCATCGCATGTTCATCATCAAACAGA
>JBDTTO010001035.1:0-1605 GCA_039930585.1 Gemmatimonadaceae bacterium | reverse complement strand
CATAGGCCGGAACAGAGTCGGGGTGGGGGCAGGGTACGGGCACAAACTACAGCGATTGCGGCTATACTGCACCATGCTTTTTTATGCCCTCCTACTGCTCATTCCGGCTTCACTCGCGCTGGAATATCTGGTCCACGCGCCCGCAATCTGGGTGTTTGGCGTAGCGTTGCTGGCCATCATTCCGCTTGCAGAGTTCATTCGGCGCGCCACCGAAAATCTTTCGCGCGTTGCCGGCTCCGCAATCGGTGGTTTGCTCAACATCACGTTCGGCAATATTGCTGAACTGATTATCGCCCTGTTTGTACTGCACGCGGGTCAGGCCGATGTTGTCAAAGCGCAGATTACCGGTTCAATCCTTGGAAACAGTTTGCTGGGGCTTGGTCTCGCGATTGTCATCGGAAGTTGGGGCCGCACGAGTCAGGTGTTCACGCGTGAGCGTGCGGGGCTGCTTGGCAGTCTGCTGATCATTTCTGTAATCGGATTGCTCGTTCCCGCAATTTTCGATTACACCGAACGCGGCGCATACGCGCAGGTCGATCCGCGCGGGTTGGACGAGAAGGTGAGTCTTGCCGCTTCAATTGTGCTCATTCTCGTGTACGTCGCCAATCTTGTGTATTCGATGGTCACGCATCGCGACATGTTTGCAATTCACGAGCCCGAAGAAGAACAAGGTGCCGCGCCGCCGTGGCCATGGATCAAGTCAGTTGGCGTGCTGGTACTCGCGACCGCTGTCATTGCGTGGGAAGCAGAACTCATTTCGGGCGCACTCGAAGCAACAGCCGAAACGCTTGGTCTTTCGTCGTTTTTCCTGGGCATCACCGTGCTTGCAGTTATCGGCAACATTGCTGAGTACATCTCGGCCGTGTACTTCGCGCGGAAAGACCGGATGGGGCTGGTGATGACGATTACTGTTGGCTCGACGGTGCAGGTTGCGTTGTTTGTTGCGCCGGTGCTGGTGATCGTTTCGCACTTCATGGGCAAGCCCATGGATCTCGTATTCAGAAATCCGTTGGAGCTCGTCGCAATTGCTGCGTGCGCGTTCACCGTGAATGCGATTGCGCAGGACGGAGAAACAACCTGGTTCGAGGGTGTGTTGTTGTTGGCCGTTTACGCAATTCTCGGCATCGCATTTTTCTTTGTCGGCTAGCGGTCGGTTTCTAAATGCGGTCTGAGCGAGGATACGTCAGGCCGCAGGAATTTCAAAAGTGCCGTCAACCGTTTCAACGAAATTACGTTCTTCGCGCAGAAAGAATTTGCGCGACTGAGCAAACTCGAAATTCGCACGTCCTTCCGGATCTGATCTGAGCCGAGCGCGATAGGCTTCGTACTGCGCGAGACTGTCGAAACCGATAAGTCCCCAGGCGACGTCATTGGTGCCTTCGCTGGGAAGAAAGTATCCAATGAGATGTCCACCACAGCGTGGAATGATGCGGCCCCATGCCTTGGCGTATTCGCTGAACGCCTCCCGCTGAAACGGGTCGATCTGATACCTGATGATGCACACTGTTTTCATGCTCGCTCCTGATGATTGGTTCATGTTCGAAACATAGAAACTTGCCTGGCATCCACGCTTCGTTCAAATTCAAACTATGAATGCGAAGAGCG
>JBDTTO010001034.1:0-1606 GCA_039930585.1 Gemmatimonadaceae bacterium | reverse complement strand
CGTCGCTGGCATCACGCGTGGGTGATGCGTTTGCGGTGTTGTCGGAGGTGTTGCGCACACCATCATTTCCCGAATCGGAACTTGAACGTTTGCGCGCGGAACGTGTGGCCGATCTCGCGCAGTTACGCGCAGAACCACGTGGTTTGGCGGATGTATATTTCTCGCGTCTGCTGTACAACGAAGAGTCACGTTTTGCGCGACTGGCGGGCGGCGACGAAAAATCGGTGCAGCGATTGACCCGTCCAGAAATTGTGCGTTTTCACGAACAGTACTTTCGTCCGAACGCCACAGCACTGATGGTGGTGGGTGACATTACAGTTGATGCGGCACTTGAACTGGCCACGCGCAATTTTGGTGACTGGAGTGGAGAGGCGCCGCCTGTAAAAGAGCCGCTGGATCGTGCGCGATACACCGATGCGCGCGTGCACGTAGTGGCGAAGAGCGATGCACCACAATCGGAATTACGGGTTGGTCACGTAGCAGTACCGCGAGAACACCCGGACTACTTTCCGCTTGTTGTGATGAACGCCATCCTTGGCGGACTCTTTTCATCGCGGCTCAATCTGAATTTGCGCGAGGCGCACGCGTACACATACGGCGCACATTCGGCGTTTGACTGGCGGCGGGCGGCCAGTCCGTTTGAAGTCTCAACCGCTGTTGAAACAGCCGTTACCGCCGATGCGTTGCGTGAAGCGCTGAGCGAAATTTCCCGTATGCGGGAAGAGCCCGTAACCGACGCCGAATTGTCGCTGGCCACGAGCTATCTCGATGGCGTGTTTCCCATTCGCTTCGAAACCACGGCGGCGGTGGCTGGCGGATTGGCCAACGTCGAAATTTTTCGGCTGGCATCCAACTACTTTGACATGTATCGCGAGCGTGTACGCGCCGTTACTGCGGCCGACGTGCACCGCGTTGCGAGACAGCACCTCGATCCCTCACGACTGCAGGTTATTGTAGTGGGCGATCCCGACAAGATTGTTGAGCCGCTTGCCGCGCTCAACGTGGGTGCTGTGACTGTGCACAATCCCGCTGCCGAAGGCTGAGCGCAGCACGTTGCTGTTGTTAGGTGGCGTCAGTTTTTCACGTAGTAGCCTGGTAGTCCGTTCATTCCCATTTCGCCGAGCCTGTGTCACTCATCAAAAATCAGCCGTTTGAAGTACGTCGTTCCAAAATTCAGGGGCGGGGCGCATTTGCCACGGAGTCCATTCGCAAGGGCAAGCGAATTATTGAATACCGAGGCGAACCCATCACGCACGAAGAAGCCGATCGCCGCTACGATGACGATGATGCGAAAGGGCGACACCACACGTTTCTGTTCATCCTGGACGACGACACGGTTATTGATGCGCGATACGCGCGGTGTGATGCCAAGTACCTCAATCATTCATGCGATCCGAACTGCGAATCGGTGATTGAGGATGGGCACATCTGGATTGACTGCATCAAAGCCATCAAAGCTGAAGAAGAATTGGTGTACGACTACCAGTTCGAGTTCGACGACGACTACGAACCGGAAGACATTCGGTACTACGCCTGTCGCTGCGGCACGGCCAAGTGTCGCGGCACGATCATCAAAGTGCCGGCGTATTTGAAGAGCACCGTCAAG
>JBDTTO010001033.1:0-1613 GCA_039930585.1 Gemmatimonadaceae bacterium | reverse complement strand
CTCCGAAAACATCAGTCGCTCAACGCGCAGTCTCAAATTGCGTGTTGTCACAGCTTTTGTCGTCATGGCTTCCGCAGTTACTGGATTTCTGTGGTTTTTGAAAAAACCAGTTATCGACGTTGCGCTGCTTCCACTCGCCGGCAACGGCTCGAGCAACAGCTGGGCGCTGGAGACCGATCGAATGGTGACTGACGGATTGGTGGAGGCGCTGACGAACTTGCAGTCGCCAAAGCTTGGAGTGCATGGGCCGGCATCCACCGCCGTATTCGCGGGATCAAACCAGCCACAGACCGAAATCGGCCTCAAGTTGCGCGTTCAATACGTGATTTCAGGCGGAGTTCGGTTGAGCGATTCGACGCTGTTTGTGCAGGCGGTCCGTGTGAGCGATGGCCGGCACGTCTTCGCCTGGCGCGAGCCCGTGCATGGACGCAGCGCCTCTGAGCTGGCACAGCTCATTGCGACAGGATTTGGACGCAAGATCGCCTCCGAAAGGCCCTGACTGCGTTGCCCGGGCGCTCCAGCTCGGGTACCTTCCAACTCTATGTCACGCAAGACTTTTCCCTTCGCCGTACCCAACAAAGTGCCGTTGTATCTGGCACCGATGGCGGGTGTGTCCGAGTCGCCCTTCCGGCGTCTTTGCCATGATCACGGCGCGGACGTGGTTGTTACCGAATTTCTGTCAGCCGAGGGAATCCGTCGGGAGAATCCGGCGACCGTCGACAAGCTGCGTTTTGGTAAGGAAGAACGCCCCATTGGCGTGCAGATCTTTGGCGCCGACCCGCAGGCGATGGGCGAGGCCGCGGCGTTCGTTACGGACGTCTTCCAGCCCGAATTTATCGACATCAATTTCGGCTGCCCCGTCAAAAAAGTTGTACGTCGCAATGGCGGTTCGGGCTGCCTGAAAGATCTCGATCTTGTGCAAGAAATTATTCGCGCCGTTTCCAGTTCAACGCATTTGCCAGTGACCTGCAAAATTCGCAGCGGCTGGAGCGAAGAAATGCGGAAACCCGTGGAAATTGCGTTGCGTTGTCAGGAAGCTGGTGCGCGCGTTCTCGCGTTGCATGCGCGCACACGTACGCAGATGTACACGGGCCAAGCGAACTGGGATGAAATCGCGGCCGTTGCTGAAGCACTCGACATTCCGGTGCTCGGCAATGGCGATATCAAAACGGCGGCCGACGCGATGCGCATGTACGAACACACGCGTGCCGATGGCATCATGCTGGGTCGTGGTTCGTACGGACAGCCGTGGGTGTTTCGTCAGATTCGCGCATTGATGAACGGCGAGCCGATGCCGCCAATGCCAACGGTTGAAGAAAAGTTTGCGGTCGCGCTCGAACACGCGCGTTTGGTTGTGGCGTACGAAAACGATCTTATCGGCGCCGCACTCGAATTCCGCAAACACCTCGGCTGGTACGTAAAAGGGTTACACAATTCGGCTGATCTTCGTCGTCAGTTACATCAGGTAAGTGACTTTGCGCAGGTCGAGGGAATTTTCACTCGATATCTCGAGCAGAAGCTGGAGTGGGATGCGCGTGGTGAGCAGACGTCGGCCGATGCGATTTCGGATGCGGCGGATGATCCTGCAACACTGACATGCGAAGTGGGGTAGT
>JBDTTO010001032.1:0-1614 GCA_039930585.1 Gemmatimonadaceae bacterium | reverse complement strand
GGCGACGCCAGCACGATCGACGAAGTGGTCAGCACGATGAGCGCTGCACGTTTCGTGAATCTCTCAGGATCCTCGGCTACATGCGCATACGCGAAGATTATTCTGGAGCTGCGCTGGAACGGCCAGCAGCCGGACGGTCTTGGCGAGCGGCGAGCCGCCGGCGATCCACCAGGCGAAATCTCTGTCCTTTGTCGCGGTGCGACTGACAACGCGTATATCGTGCAACAAAGTGTGTTGACGCGCACTCCTGCATCGCCAGCCGCTGACCGCCGTAACGCGGCCTCGCGTTCTGCAGCACTGCTTTTGCGCGCCCTCGCACAGACCGATGACGAGTTGTTAAGCCGCACACCGAATAATGTCACCGTATTGTCTGACCAGGGAATGATTGCGCGCAGTGTAAACGCGACAGTTGCCTCCGTCGCGGTCTCGGCCGCGGCCGTTGTTCGACGTGCTTCGCGCCCCATTTGGCGAGACGATGCGTGGGAGTTGCAGTATCGCACCACACCAACTGACTTTGTCGCGAACTCATCACCGATCAATGCCAACGGATTCAAGGCGTATCGCGGTGACTACGATCGCTTCTTTGCCGACTGCGTGGCGTTTACGCACAACGAGATTGACGCCGTTTTTTTTGAAGAATTTCCGTACGCATTACGTCGCGGTGTGATTTCCTGCGCCGTGTTGCAAGCCAATGGCGAACTCGGTCCGCCGCAACGCGTGCTCGAGCAGCCGTATCACCTGTCGTATCCGTTTGTGTTTCGCGATGGTGAACACATCTACATGGTGCCGGAGTCATCGGGCAATCGAACGGTCGATCTGTACGAATGCACAGCGTTTCCCCATCAATGGACGTTTCGACAAACGTTGCTCGAAAACATCAGCGCCACGGACGCGACACTGCATCACGACGGCACACGCTGGTGGATGTTTGCAACTGTCGGCGAACAAGGCGCTTACGGATGGGATGAGCTGCATCTGTTCTTTGCGGATACACTGACCTCTGAATGGCAGTCGCACGCGAACAATCCGGTCAAGTGCGATGCGAAGTCGGCACGTCCGGCTGGACCGCTGTTTCGGAAGAACGGACGATTGCTGCGACCAACGCAGGACTGCTCGGCGTCGTACGGTGGCGCGGTAAATCTCTGCGAAGTGGAAGAACTCTCACCAACGGAATTCCGGGAAAAAATTGTCGATCGAATCGATCCAGCCCTGTTTCCCGGCATGAATGGCCTGCACACGCTGACCGCATCGCACGGCATCGAGGTTGTGGACGTACGACCCGCAAAACGATGGCGTTGGGAGCCCGGAACGGTTGGAACGCGCGCGACGAATACCGAGTAACTTTCTGCTATGACACGCGACGAAGAAGGGCGCTCAGCGCCAGGCGAACCGGCAAAGGCATCCCCGCCCACAACGAACGCCATGGACTCGGTGCTGGCGGCCAAGGCGCGCGCCAAGGCCCGACGCGACGAAGCCAAGAAGCTGGCCAAGGCCTCGAAGGGTGTTTCCACGGGTAAAAAGGGCAAATCCGCCAAAAGCGCGAAGCCGCCAAAGAAGCCGGTCTCCATCGACACGGCGGCCAAAGCCGAAGTAAGGGCCGAGGTGATCGAACGG
>JBDTTO010001031.1:0-1624 GCA_039930585.1 Gemmatimonadaceae bacterium | reverse complement strand
AGCCACTCGCGAAAGTCCAATCCTTCCAGAAATCCGCGCAGCGCCGTGAGCTCGAGGTGCGAGTGTGCGTTGATCAGTCCGGGGAGAATTACACTGTTGCCAAGGTGCACGTGACGATCCGCAATCGCGCCGCTGGATGGGCCGACAAATTGCAAAGTGTCGCCCTGTACAACAATCGCTCCGTCAGCAATGGCCGACGAAGCGATGGGCAACACCCAGCGCGCGTGATAAGCGACGCGCGGCGCGGTACTGGTTGTCGTCAACGTTTAACCGGAATCGAGAACACGTTGGTATTTGCCGAATCGCGCAATTTTGCGCGCATGATTGAGTCAGCCGCGAGCACTGGACGTACCGCACCGGGGTCTGAGCACGTGGACTGTGGCTCCGTGCCCATGATGAAATATTCGGTGATGATGCTGCCCATACACGTGCTGTTTGGAAGGCGACCGGTGTTCGAATCGATTTCCTTCGCAACGATTCCGTCTGGGCGCGGCCAATCGGGAGGATTGGGTTTCCGCCGATACACTTCGGTCATGAAGGCCGTCCACGCCGGTGCCGCAAGATCGCCGCCCTGCGCATTGGCTTTGATCTTTTGCGGTTTGTCAAAACCCATCCACACTCCGGCCACGAGATCGGCGGTGTAACCGATAAACCAAACGTCGGAGCCGTCGTTCGTTGTGCCGGTTTTGCCGCCTGCTGGCACTCGGAAGCCCGCGCCTGTCACGTTTTTCGACGCCGTACCTCGCACGACCACGTCCTTCATCATGCTCACCATCAGCCATGCTTCTTCCGGTGTGAGCACAGGGTCGCGCACCACTTTCGGTTCCCAGATTTTCTTGCCCGATGCATCTTCAACACGCACGATTGCGTGCGGTGCCGTGCGAAGTCCGAGATTGGCAAACACCGAATACGCGCCAATCATTTCGACCGGATAGACGTCGGCCGAACCAATGAAGATTGATGGATACGGCGGAATTGGCGTGTGAATACCAAACTTGCGCGCCATCTCGATGACCGCCGCGGGACCAACTTCCATGCCCGTGCGAATCGCGGCGAGATTGCGCGACATGTACAGCGCTTTGCGCATGGGCATCGGGCCCATGAATTTCATGTCGTAGTTTTGCGGCGTCCAATCTTCGCCGGACAGCTGCTCGACCGCGATGGGTTCGTCGTCGACAATTTGCGCAGGCGAAAAACCCGCGTGAATCGCGCTGGCATACATCACTGGCTTGAACGTTGATCCGGGCTGACGCAACGCTTGCACGGCGCGATTGAACTTCGAGTCGTCGAAGTCGCGTCCGCCAACCATTGCACGAACGGCGCCAGATCTCGGATCAAGTGCAACGAACGCCCCCTGCAGATACGGCGCATTCGCCCCCGCCGTCTCCCCCGACTCGGCAGCCTTGGCCAAGTATGCTTCGTACGTGAGATGTTTGTACGGACCCATGCGACCGGCTTCGATGGCGCGCAGCTGCTGCTCCAGCGCGCGTTCGGATGCGGCCTGCATGTCAACGTCGAGCGTGGTGTAAACCTTGTAGCCCTGTTCGTAGAGCTCCTGGCCGAAGTGTGCGTCAAGTTGCTGGCGCACCCACTCCACGAAATACGGTGCGACTTCGCCGGATTC
>JBDTTO010001030.1:0-1625 GCA_039930585.1 Gemmatimonadaceae bacterium | reverse complement strand
GGCCGCGTGAACATCGCGAGTGAGCGGATGACTTTTGGCTATGGGACAAACCCACCATTCGCTCTAGTGCGCTCACTCGTGATGGCGGATATTCAGCACATGCGAATTCAACATCTCCGAATTGCCGCCCTCTTCGCGTTCAGTGCGAGCGGAACTGCGTTACTCACGCAGGCAGCGCCGGTACCATTCAGTGCACAGCCGAGTTACGACAACAGAACGCAAGCGCAGCTCGATCCCCGCGCAGTTCAGCAGGGTGCGACGGACTCGGTGCGCATTACGCGTGCAGCGGCACTGAGCGCGCTCGCCACGATTGTAATTCCGGAAAAAGACAGCGTACGCGGCAGCATCACGCTGCCCACGCGCATTCCAGCGTTGCGTGGCGCAAAAGTTATCTGGACGTCGTCCAATCGTGGCGTTGTGAGCGATGCGGCGCGCGGCGCGGTGGCAGCGGGCGTTGTCACACGACCCACACCGGGTCGCAGTGCCGCCAAGGTTGCGTTACGCGCGTGCGTGACGACGGTAAGCGCCAACGCTGCATGCCGGGAATTCCAGCTGACCGTGTTGCCCGCGGTTCGTCTGGCGCAGTTCTCACGATACGGAATGGTCAACTTTGCGCGCTCGAACAGTCAGGCGGGGCAACAAATTTACATGGCCAGCAGTGTTGCGAACGATCCAACCGAATGGGTTGCGCTCAATGGCGGTAAACCGGTTTTCGAATCGCGATACGGTATGCGCGGAGTGCGTGATCCATCACTCATTCGGTCGCCGGAAGGGGACAAGTTTTTTCTGGTCGCCACGGATCTCAACGTGGACAGTCGTGAAAACGGATGGCAAGGTTGGGATTGGGCGCAATCGGGAACGAGCCGATACATCGAGGTGTGGGAATCAACTGATTTGAAATCCTGGTCCGCGCAGCGACACGTGTTGGTTGCGCCCGAAGAAGCGGGAATGACGTTTGCACCGGAAGCGATTTGGGATCCGGCGATTCAGGCGTACGTCGTGTACTGGACGTCATCGATGTATGACGCTGGCACGCACTTCTCCATGAATCGCAGCGATCCGAAGGGACGACTTCCGATTACCCGAAATCAGACGTTGTATGCGACCACACGCGATTTCGTGAACTTCACTCCCCCACAGGTCATGATCAATCGGCCGGCGCATGGAACGCTTGATGCTGTCATCATCGGCGACGATGCGCGTGAATTTTTCTACCGGTTTGTAAGCGATCGCATTTCGACGGGAGTTGGCACGACACGTTATGTGTCGTCATGCAACTCGGAGGACATATATCAGGAGCGCGCCACCTCCGTGCTCGCGCCGCCCGACCAATGGAAGTTGGTGGCGGGCTGTCTTACGCACAGCACGATGAATACGACGTACGCCGAAGCGCCAATGGTGGTCAAGGCGAATCCGGGCGACGCGCACGGAGCCGGATATTATTTCTGGGCAGATCAGAAATGGGCTGGATCTCCATCGGGCAACGCGATGGAGGAACAGTTGCATCCGTATTGGAGTTCGTCGCTCGCGTCGGGACAGTGGACGCCGATAGAGTGGAAGCGCAAACCAGACTATGATCTCGCGCTTGGCGTCCTTCGTCATGGCAATGTGTTTGCACTGACGCC
>JBDTTO010001029.1:0-1626 GCA_039930585.1 Gemmatimonadaceae bacterium | reverse complement strand
GCTTTTCGTCCTCGCCGTAATCGCGTCGTCAACTCACGCGCAATCAAGCGCACGCAAATTCACGCTTGATGATTTCTCCAGCGTTAAGCGCATCAACGATCCGCAAATTTCACCAGACGGAAAGGCAATTGCGGTTGTGGTATCCAAGCCGAATCTCGACGACGATCGCTACGATCCCGAATTGGTTGAAGTCAACGTCGCATCGGGAAAGTCGCGCACGTTGGTAGCCGGGCAGGTTGGACTCACGAGTCCGCGGTATTCGCGCGACGGAAAATCGCTAGCGTACATGGCCAGTGTTGGTGCAACGGGAACCGCGCTTTCAGTCCCGGGTGGCAACGGACATTTGCAGATCTACATCATGAAAGCCGCAGGAGGACCAGCGAAGCAAGTCACGAATGTACCAAGTGGCGTGCAACAATTTTCGTGGTCGCCCGATGGTAGCACCATTGCATTTGCAACAATGGACGAACCGGAAAAGAAGTCCGGACCAGAGCGCTTTAACGATTCATTTGAAGTGCAAGTGAACGACGACTTTCTCACGAGGGAGGACAAGTATCCAACACATTTGTGGATTGTGTCGAGTGCAGGTGGTGAATCAAAACGCTTGACGTCGGGCGTGTGGAGTTTGCCGGTGAGCCATCCACCCGGACCGCCAGCGTCGGCACTTGCATGGACACTTGATGGGCAGAACATCACCGTTGCGCGACAAGTAAGCGCGCATGGTCGCGGCAACGAACTCATAAACGTGAACGTGAAAGACGGCAGCGTAGCGCCGCTGATGGTAGGAGTGCGCGCTGCGACCGCAAACAATGCACCAGCAGGGCGTGGTGGTGGCAATTCTGTTGGTGGGACCGGTGGTGGCCGCGGCGGTCGCGGTGGTGCGGCTGGCGGTCTGCAGGGCACGTTCCCGATCTACAACGCAGCCACGGGCGCAATCGCATTCATGCAGGGGGGCGTGTCGGTGTGGCATCCGACAGACTCCGTAACGAAAATTGTTTCGCGCGGCATCGATCACGGAATGGATCGCGCGCTGTGGATGCCCGATGGAAAATCACTACTCGTTGGCAGCAACGATTCCAATCACGTGTCGTTGTACATGCAACCGGTTGACGGGCCAGCACGTCGGCTTGATTTGAATGGCGTGAGCCCCGCGAACTCGTATTACGTCGACATGAACGTTGGCAACGATGGCGCAATCGCATTCACCGCCAGCTCGCCGACTCGGCCCGCCGAGTTGTATTACATGGCGAATGGGAACGAGTCGCCGCGCCGGATGACTGATATCAATGCCGCAACTGCAGCGCTCAATTTGGGCAAAACGGAAATGCTCAATTGGACGAGCGACACGTATTACGAAAACGGATTGCTCACATATCCGCCCGATTTCGACCCGTCAAAGAAATATCCGCTCGTGTTGGTAATTCACGGCGGACCGCGTGGCGCATCGCTGATGAGTTGGGGATCACAAGCGCAGCTGCTGGCCGCGAAAGGTTGGTTGGTGTTTCAACCCAACTATCGCGGCAGCGATAATCTTGGCAACACGTATCAGCGCGCGATCACCAACGATGCCGGTGCTGGTCCAGGTCGCGATGTCATTGCGGGTATGGAAGTCATCAAGGCGAAAGG
>JBDTTO010001028.1:0-1627 GCA_039930585.1 Gemmatimonadaceae bacterium | reverse complement strand
GGCAATGCCGAACATGCCAATGCCGGCAGCATCAGGAGCGGATGAACCGACGGCACCCGATGAACATACGATGCTGGGGCTCTTCAAAATCAGTCTGCAGGACGACGTGACCCATGGCATAAGCGCGATCGTGTTTCTGATTGGTGCGCTGATGTCCGCCCGCCTGTCGCGACTCGCACTCACCGCGTTCGGCTGGTACTACGCCTACGACGCAACAATCTACCTTGTGACCGGAATTCTGCAGCAGAAACCGTTCATGCAGAACTTTGGATTGAATGCGCCGCATGTGGTGATCAGCGGAATCATGTTATGGCTGGCGTACCGCGGTCGCACCAACGTGCCCAGTACGCCAGCCTGACCATCATCAGTCAATCACGTACGCTTCCATCGCGAAATATTCGGCCAACCCCAAGCGATCGAGCTGCGCCGCGGTTTGTTTGTTGCGCTGCTCAACCCGTTGCCAGAATTCGCGCTCATCAGCACCCGGGAACGGCGCAGAGTCCTTCTGCGACTGATGTTTGAAAATCGCCTGAATCTTGAGTTTGAGTTCTTCCTGCGACATGGGCACGAGCCACGTCGCTTCGGTCACCGGCCATTCCTGCCACGCACCGCGATACAGCCACACCTCTGGCCGCTCCTCACCACCGGGGTACACCTCGGCCAGCGCCGCATCAATCGCTTCCTTGCACATGCGATGCGTGCCGTGCGGATCGGACAAATCGCCGGCCACAAAAATGATTTCCGGCGACAGTTCGCGCAGAAGCGCAGCAACAATGGCAATATCGCCCGGACCAATATCTGACTTCTTTACCTGCCCCGTTTGGTAAAACGGCAAATTCAGAAAGCGTGCGTTCTCGCGGCTGAGGCCCATCACTTCGATGCCACTCACCGCTTCCGATTCGCGAATGATTCGCTTGAGATCCTGAATTTCCGGAATGTCAACTTCGCCCGGATGTTTCTGCTGCAGAAATTTGTGGACACGGGTGGCCAGTTGTGCAGTGGCGCTTCCACCCAAATCGCGCTCGTCGTGCAAACGGACGAGAAAATCCATGTGGCGGCGCACGTCATGATCGAACACCGCGATGTTGCCACTGGTCATGTACGCCACGCAGATATCGTTTTCGTTTTCGACGAACTTGCGCAAAATTCCGCCCATCGAAATGACATCATCATCCGGATGCGGCGAGAAACAAATCACGCGTTTGTTGCGCGGCAGTTTGCTTTTTCCGCGAATCTTCGCGCCCAACGCGTTGAACACTTCGCCGTTGACAGCACCAGGCGAACCGTACCGCGCAACCAGCGACGACAGTTGATGATTCGCGTAATCGGACTGCGTGAGTTTGAGAATCGCTGTATTCGTTTGCCACGCCAGCCACGTTACGGCACGAATAGCAAGTTCGGACGTCCATTTGATTTCATCCACCAGCCACGGCGTTGCAACGCGCGTTAAATCGGCCGCGGCGGCGCGATCAACATAAAACGCGGTATTTGGATGCCGCTGCAAAAACGTCGCGGCCACTTCGCGATCGATTTCGCCTTCTACGGCCCGCCTCACAATTGCTGATTTGTGTTCGCCGGTGGCCAGGATCGCGATTTCGCGCGCGCCAAGAATGGTCGCAACACCCAT
>JBDTTO010001027.1:0-1628 GCA_039930585.1 Gemmatimonadaceae bacterium | reverse complement strand
TTTTGTGCCGTGCGATGTGTGCAAAGGCAAACGCTTCAATCGCGAAACGCTTGAAGTGCGATTCCGCGGTTTGAGTATTGCCGAAGTTCTCGACCTAACTGTCGAAGATGGTTGTACAATCTTCGAGAATCAGCCGCGCATTTTACAGAAGCTTGTCACGTTGCGCGACGTTGGACTTGGGTATATCCACTTGGGCCAAAGTGCGACCACGTTGTCTGGTGGTGAAGCGCAACGCGTGAAACTCGCAACAGAACTTTCAAAGCGAGACACCGGCCGCACGTTGTACATCCTTGACGAACCAACTACTGGTTTGCACTTCGAAGACGTGCGCGTGCTGTTGGAAGTGTTGCATCGTCTTGTTGATCGCGGAAACACAATACTCGTGGTCGAGCACAATCTCGACGTGATCAAAACCGCGGACTGGCTGATCGACATGGGGCCTGAAGGTGGAATCAACGGCGGTTCAATTGTGGCCTCCGGCACACCGGAACAGGTCGCAGCAACGCCCGCCAGTCACACCGGACGGTATCTCAAGCCCATTCTGGACGCCGCCAAACGAGTTTGATTCACGGATTCGTGACCTGATCCGCAACATCGCGCCCGTCGCTCAGAAAGCGGCGGGCGCCTTTGTTTTGTGTGAGCCCCATGCTGTATGTTTGAGACATATGGTCTCTCTCCTCGATATTATTGGGCCCGTGATGGTTGGGCCAAGTTCCAGTCACACTGCCGGCGCCTGCCGACTTGGTTTGCTCGCGCGCTGTCTTGTTGGCGGCACACCGAATTCCGCAAAGATTGAACTGCACGGTTCATTCGCACGCACCGGCGAAGGCCACGGCACAGATAAGGCAATCGCTGGTGGATTGATGGGTTTCCGACCGGATGATGAGCGCATTCGCACGGCGCTCGAAATCATGGAACGCGAAGGCCTCAATTACTCGTTCGAAAAAACTACACTTGGCGATGACATTCATCCCAACACGGTGCGCATTACGCTGGAGCGCGGTGATCGTCATGCGCAGATGACTGGCGCATCGTTGGGAGCCGGCCGGGTGTTGGTGAACGATATCGATGGATATCCGGTTGAAGTCACGGGAAATCTCAACACGATTGTGCTCGTTGCTGAAGATGTGAAAGGTTCCATCGCGCGCATTGCCGGATTGCTCGCCGAAAACGACATCAACATTGCAACGCTCAAACTCACGCGCAAAGAACGCGGCGGTGATGCGTTCATGGTGATTGAAGTTGATGATCAACCCGGCGAGAACGTGCGCGATGCCATCCGCGCCCTTGATTGGGTGCGCTGGGCGTTTCGCCTGGACAAGGTGAGTGCCTGATGTATCGCAATCTTGCAGAAGCGATTCGTGACGCGGAAGCGCGCGGTGTGCCACTGTCTACGGTTGCACTTGAACTCGAAGCGAAAGATCAAGGACGCACCGTAGAAAGCATTCGCGACGCACTGCGGCGAGCGCTTGTCATCATGCGCGAAGCTGTGGCGCGCGGGCTCGTTGGTGACCTGTACTCATCGTCCGGACTTGTTGGTGGCGATGCTGCAAAAATGAAGAACGGGCCCGACGGTCCGCTGGCGGGTACCATGTTTCGCGATGTGTTGGCGCGCGCGTTAGCCGTGC
>JBDTTO010001026.1:0-1631 GCA_039930585.1 Gemmatimonadaceae bacterium | reverse complement strand
GTGAACGGGCCTTTGCCCTGAAGCGCGCCAACCAGATCGGCGGCCTGAAGTGCGGCCACCAGCGTCTTGAACGAGCCGTTTTCTACGGCAACGTCAACGATGGTCTTTTCGGTATGCGGTGCGGTCATCTTTTGTGCCTGTGCGGAAGAGGTAAACACGAGTGCTGCAACAGCGGCCAGCGAGAGAACGGCTTTGCTTGCGAGTTTCATGGGATCACTTTGGTAAATTGTCCATGTCTTGTTCAGCTAACGTGCACAATTCTCGCCAGACATTCCCCTTTTGTCAAGGTGTTGTCCATGATTTGGCTTGACAGTAGTTGGACAAACGATACCTTCGACCCATGAGCACACCGCCAAAGCCCGACACATCGCTGATTGGCGGACACACGATTTCCGTCGTAGCCGAACGCACCGGCCTCTCCCGCGATGTCCTGAGAGTCTGGGAACGACGCTACCAGGCCGTCGAACCGGCCCGCACGGCCGGCGGACAACGCCTCTACTCCGACGAGCAATTGCAGCGCTTCATGCTGCTCGCAGAGGCAACCCGCCACGGCCGCAGCATCGGATCAATCGCCGCGCTGAACACCGCGGCCCTCATTCAATTGGCCGCTGACGACGAAGCGGCTCGCGGACGTTCCACGAACGAAAACGATCTGCCACCCGTCGAGCTCCGTCCGCGCGGCGAGAACACGGTGTCGCGCGACATCGCCGAGTTGGCGCTGGTGCACGCGATGGCGCTGGACGCCTCGAGCCTCGACCGCGAACTTCGGCGCGCGATCGGCCAGCACGGACTGCCGCTGTTTCTCGAAACAATCGTGCCAACACTGATGCATCGCATCGGCGATGAGTGGGCCGCGCAACGTCTCGCAATTCCGCACGAACATCTGGCATCGGCGGTCGTGCTGACAATTCTGCTCGAAGCAATTCGCGCAGTGCCTGAAACGCCCGCCGCACCCCGCTTGCTCGTCGCGACACCCGCGGGCGAACACCACGTGGTCGGTTCTGCGCTCATTGCCGCCGCCGCCGCGCTCGACGGATGGACAATCCTTTTCCTCGGCGCGGACGTACCGGCCGACGACCTCGTACTGGCTGCACAGGGAGTTCGGGCGGTTGCGCTAAGTCTCGTGCATCCTCATAACGCTGCGCACGCCGTCAGCGAATTGCGTGCACTGCGCGCCGCACTGCCGTTCAGTGTGCCTGTTGTAATCGGTGGCGCATCCGCAATGCGATTGCAGGATGCGCTCAACGTGCCGGGTCTCACCGTCTGTCGTACAATTGCCGAAGCACGCGCGCTGTTTGCGGCGATCGCGGCAACCGGTGCCGACTAAGCAGACACTGCGCGCCCGCGGCCGTTGGCTTTCGCCTGGTAGAGCGCCGCATCCGTGCGCGTCATCCACGCTGATACACTTTCGCCGGGTTTCATCTCCGAGTAACCGATGCTGACGCCAATACGCGCGCCATCTGCGTCGCCAGTTGATGCCAGCGTTTCGACGCTATCCACCAAACGATTCGCGAGACGTGACGCCAGCTCCTGTTTCGTTCCAGGCAACAGCGCGACGAATTCGTCACCACCAATTCGGCAGAGTTCATCCGAATCATGAATGAACGTTTTCGAAAGCACGTCGGCGAACA
>JBDTTO010001025.1:0-1635 GCA_039930585.1 Gemmatimonadaceae bacterium | reverse complement strand
AATTAGCTGTGAACGGAGCGGTGCGGAGCACCGCGCAGTTACACAGCGTACCGCAATGCCTTTGACTGCAGCAACGCTCGTTAGATGGCGCGAATTCACATACTAAGTGCAACAGCTGGAGGAATTAGGACGGCGACCTGGCGGACGCTAGGCTTCAGATCTCCGCCAAGAGAAGGCAGCCGATGAATCCGTACCGCCAGATCACCGAAGGAGAAAGGTATGCGATGCATGCCCTCCGGACGCAACGGCTCACCGCGGCGGCGATTGGGCGCGCGCTGGGTCGGCACCACAGCACGATCACGCGCGAGTGTCAGCGCAACAGCAAACCGTGCAATGGCTATTACCAACCGTTTTCGGCACACACGTATGCGCAGACGCGTCGCGCACACTCGCGCCGAAATACGCAGTTCACGCAGGCCGACCGGTTGCGCGTCGACGCATTGCGCTGAATCGATTGAAGTCCCGAACAAATCGTCGGATGGTATGCGCGACACCAGGTGCTCGCGATCAGTCACGAAACGATCTATCGCCACATCTGGCGCGACAAAAAAACTGGAAGCGACGCTCGATACGCGCTTCTATTTCGCCACGCCGCATCACTCGTGGGAGCGCGGGACGAACGAAAACACGAACGGACGAATTCGACAGTATCGGCCGAAACTCATCAGCATGGAACATGCTCACGCAACGTGATTGCACGCGCATCGCCACCAAACTCAATCAACGTCCACGCAAGCGTTTAGGCTTTCGCACACCCGAGGAGGTTTATGAACCGTAATGCAATTTGTTGCACATCAAACTTGACTTCAGGCATCACTCACGCGCGACTATTCGTTTCCACGACAGCAGAATCGCGTCGCGTTGGCGTCGCTGTGATGCCGCGCGCCCTTGGAACATGAACACTAGCACCACCGTGCGATTCGATTCACGTCGCGTTAAAAAATCGACGGTGGCGTCACCGCCGTAGTCCCCATAGAACGCATTCCAGCTGATGCGCCGCTGTTCCCAGCCTGCTAACGTTGTCACCGGAGGTTCAACCGTGGAGCGAAAATACCGATCTGCAACTTGCGCCGCGATATCCATGCGAGTCGTTGTCATTGTGATCGAGGTGTCGCCAACGTAGATACGCATTTGCACTGCGCCGCAGGAGCCTGACCAAGGATCTCCGCCGAGATGCGCGACGAGTGCCGAGAACGGCAGCACACTATCGACGACCGCGGCGAACTCTTTCTTCCACTCACCTGTGGGCGACGGCAAGACGGTAAATTGATCGCGCCGCGTGAGCACTCGTTCTTCCACTGTGCCACTCGGATAGTCGTCACATAGTCCGGAAGGCGGATTGGCTTTGCGCCCCAGCCACGCGGCAGGAACAGAGAGCTGCATACCGACTGAAGACAATTGCAATGCATCCCCGACAAGACGAGCCGATCCTTGCGCCTCCAGTGCAATCGGTGACAACAGCAACGCCACCACGCAGAGAATCTTCATGTAAACGATCGGTTGAATGGCCTGTGATGGCTAACGAGGCTGTAGCAAAAGCCCCTGGTAGTGCGTACTAGATACAGCAGTGACTGGCCGTAAATGTGCACGCAAACGAACGATCCGGCGATCCCGCGATGGCGAAATTCAAATACA
>JBDTTO010001024.1:0-1637 GCA_039930585.1 Gemmatimonadaceae bacterium | reverse complement strand
GTCCCTCCCCGATAGCACCGTCGACCGCCTGGTGCACGCCACGGCCCGTATCGCCCCCCCGGCGCTCGACTCCACCCTGCGTGCGTACTACAAGTGGCGCAACATCGGCCCGGGCCGCGGCGGGCGGTCGATCGCTGCGAGCGGCGTGAAAGGTCGTCCGAAAGAGGCGTACTTTGGCGCCGTTGGCGGTGGACTTTGGAAAACGACTGACGGTGGCGACAACTGGTTACCGGTAACGGACGGACAGCTCACCAGCGCGTCAGTTGGCGCGGTAGCCGTCAGTGAAACGAATCCTGACATCGTCTACATCGGCATGGGCGAGACCGCGTTGCGTGGCAACATCATGCCAGGCGATGGCGTCTACAAAAGCACCGACGCCGGAAAGGGATGGACACATTTGGCGTTTCCCGACGGCGATGCGATATCAAAGATTCGCATCCATCCGACAAATCCCGACATCGTTTTTGTCGCAGCGTTTGGCAAATACAGCGGGCCCAGTGCCGAGCGTGGTGTGTACAAGAGTACGGACGGTGGGAAGAGTTGGCGCAGAGTGTTGTACAAGGATGACAAGTCCGGCGCGATTGATATCAGCATTGATAAGACGAATCCCAACGTGATGTACGCGGCGTTGTGGGAGGCGTATCGCAAGGAATACCAGATGTCGAGCGGTGGTCCCGGCAGCGGTTTGTACAAGAGCGTTGATGCGGGCGAAACGTGGACGGAGATCACGCGCAATCCTGGTCTGCCAACGGGCGTGGTTGGACGCATAAGCGTGGCCGTGTCAGGCGCGAATGCAAAACGTGTGTACGCGATGGTGGAAAACGACAACGGCGGCTTGTTCAAGAGTGATGATGCGGGTGCAACGTGGTCGCTTGCGAACTCCGATCGCAATATCCGTCAGCGCGCGTTTTATTTCTCGCATCTATTTGCCGATCCGAAGAATCAGGATGTGGTGTACATCCAGAATGTGTCGATGTATCGCTCAAGCGACGCCGGCAAGACGCTTGTGAACACGAGCAACGGCACGCACAGCGACTTTCATGATTTGTGGATTGACCCTGACGATGCAACACATCTCGTCGTTGGCAATGACGGCGGTGGTGCGGTGAGCACGAACACTGGCGGCGCGTGGACGGCACAGGATTATCCAACGGAGCAGTTCTATCACATCGCAAAGACGGCCAGCATGCCGTACGCGGTGTGTGGCGCGCAGCAGGACGCGTCAACGTTGTGCGTGCCGTTCAACTGGAATCTCGCGGGCGCGGGAGGCGGGCGTGGCGGTTTTGGTGGTGGTGGTGGTGGTCGAGGCGGCGGCGGTGGTGGCGGCGGAGCACCCAATCCGTACGCCGATGTTGCGAATGGTGGCATGGCCGTCTCGTATACCGCGGCCGGTGGAGAACCCGGTTACATCGCGCCCGATCCGCTCGATCCGGACATCTTTTATTCGGGCACGAACAACGGTGGGTATCTCGACAAATACAATCGTCGCACCGGAATTACACGTGAAGTAAATCCGTATCCATGGTTTTATTCGGGAGAGCCCAGCAAGGAAATCAAGGAACGGTGGCAATGGACATTTCCGATCATCTTCTCGGAAGTGAATCCGAAGATGTTGTTCACCTCATCGCAGCGGTTGT
>JBDTTO010001023.1:0-1646 GCA_039930585.1 Gemmatimonadaceae bacterium | reverse complement strand
GCAAGGCGGCGTGCTGTGGGCCAACTTGCATTTGCTGTTCTGGTTGTCAGTAATTCCGTTCACGACCGCGTGGATGAGCGAACATCACGCCGCACCCGTACCGACTGCGTTGTACGGCGCCAACCTCTGGATGTGCGGCATTGCGTACACGATTCTGGTGCGTGCATTACTCAAAGTGAATCCGCCGGAAACAGGACTCGCCGAAGCAATCGGCAAAGACCGGAAAGGCTGGATATCAGTCGCGGGATACACCGCTGGAATTCCGCTCGCATTTTTCAATCAATGGATTTCAATCGCGATTTACGTGAGCGTGGCGCTTCTCTGGCTTGTTCCTGACACGCGAATTGAACGGCTGTTGATCAAACAACATCAACACTAAGAAAGCGGCCCCACTTCGAAAGAAATGGGGCCGCCTTGTCTACCTCATCACACTACGAGACGCGATCACACACCCACGAGTTCGCGCTCTTCCTCCATCACCACGCTCTCTTCGGGCACGAGCGCGATATCGAGCACTTCACGCAACGTCTCAACCGGATAGAACTTGAGCTGATTGCGCACTTCATCCGGCACATCCTCAAGATCGGCTTCGTTGGCTTTCGGAACGATGATGTGTTTGATGCCAGCGCGATGCGCACCCAACACTTTCTCTTTCAGTCCACCAATTGGCAGTACACGTCCACGCAACGTGATCTCACCGGTCATCGAAACGTCGTGACGCACTTTGCGGTTTGACATCTCACTGACCAACGCCGTCGCGATTGCGATACCGGCACTCGGACCGTCTTTCGGAATTGCACCTGCTGGTACGTGAATGTGTGCTTCACTGGCGCGTCCAACGCGATCCGCCGGAATACCCAGCGCCGCCGCATTGTTTGTGGCGTACGTCAGCGCCGCTCGTGCACTTTCCTTCATCACGTCGCCCAACTGGCCCGTGAGAATGAGTGAGATTGGACCAACGCGCACCACTTCTTCACCTTCGTCGGCCTTTGGCGTTGGCGCCGAACTGCGACGGATAGACGCTTCGACAAACATGATGTCGCCACCCATCGGCGTGTAATACATGCCGGTGGAAATTCCGACTTCATCAACGTCACCCACGTGTTCCGGATGCACTTTGGGGCGACCCAGCAGTTCACGCACTTCGTCCGGCGAAATCACGTTGTCATCAACGGTGCTGGTGTTGCCAGTCGCCACCTGACGCGCAACCTTGCGTGCGACGGCCGCCAACTGACGCTCCAACTGACGCACGCCGCTTTCACGCGTGTATTCGCTGATCACCTTCATGACCGCTTCGTCCGTGAAGGACAAATCGCGACCGCCAAGTCCCGACTCCTCCAGCTGACGCGGAATCAGATACTTTTTGGCAATCTGCGCTTTTTCACGCTCGGTGTAGCCGCTGAAATCAACAACTTCCATACGATCAAGCAGCGGACCCGGAATATTCTGAATGAAGTTTGACGTCGCGATGAACAACACTTCGCTCAAGTCAAACGGAACGCCCAGATAATGATCCGTGAATGAATCGTTCTGTGCCGGATCGAGCACTTCAAGCAACGCGCTTGAAGGATCGCCCTGATACGACGTGCCCAGCTTGTCGACTTCGTCGAGCAGGAACACCGGATTTTTGGTGCCCGCCTGCTTCA
>JBDTTO010001022.1:0-1657 GCA_039930585.1 Gemmatimonadaceae bacterium | reverse complement strand
CACGCCCGCCATTACTGGCACCATGTCGCCAAGCGGCGAGATCTGTCCGATGAATCCGCGCTCAGTGTCGCCGAAATGAATGTTCAATTCGCGACCGCGCGTTGGTGAGTCAGCCTTCGCCATGTATTGCTTGAGCACCTCGACCGGCGTCGCGCCTTTCACCAGCATCGCGCCCAGGTTCCGAATAAGCGGCGACATGATGTCGCGGCGTTCGAGTGCAAAAGCACTGCCGACGGCGTCAGCTTCCTGGCCGAGTGAACGAAAAAGTCCACCAACAACTTTCGTTTGGCGATACAGGTTGACGAGCTTTTCCTCGAGCGAACGCGTGAGACGCATCCAGTAGTACAGCTCGAGTTTCTGTTCGCGCGACAGTGCGTTGGAGGGCCGTCCGGTTTTTGTAGCGACTGCTTTCGGCGCGCTTGAATTGGCGCCTGGCGCCTTCGCCATCAGTACCCCGCCTCAACCAGATGCTTGGGATCGGCCGCGCGATGCACGGCGACAAAAAACTTCTTCACATTTTTGTCGAGACGACTCTCGCCAATTTGGTCCGTCACTACGTCAATCAACGTGTAGTGACCACCTTCCATGCGCACGCTGATGTTCATGCTGCCCAATACGCCCGCAAACGTGCGAGTGCGTTTGTCCGATGTCGATTTAGTCAGCCCAAGTGCGGCGAAGAAACTGTCGGCTGTAGCGAGAACGGCATCAGGCGTGAGCGATGTGCGATGAAACAGGCGCATGGTTTGTAATGTGTTGTTGCACGAAACGGCGAACCGTAGTTCGCCGTTCGTTTATGGTTTGCCGGCTGGCGGAGTTTTTTTCGCGCTGTCGGCTTTCTTCGTCGAATCTGCGCGCGCGGAATCCGCTTTCTTCACGGAATCGGCGTTCAGCCGATTGGACGTTGGCGTTTGAATATCGCCGGGCTCAAAGCCGGGCTGAACATCCTGCGTCCAGTCGGGTGTGGCTTGCAACTTCTGCGTGGAATCGCGACGGAATTGAACGGCCATCGCCCACAAGCCCGACGTCACCAGAAACAGTGTGCTGCGATAGGTACCTAACTCGCCCGTGGCTTCCAGACCGTTAGCAGTGGTCTTTCTGTCCGCGTTCGTAGCGTAAATGCGACCTTCGCCGTTCTCGATGGGTTTACCGGTCTTGACATCGCTGACAACGACGCGATATCGGATGGTTTCCAGCGCACGAACCGGCAACGATTCAACGGAGACACGAATGACAAAATCATCAGTGACCAAACGCTGTTCGTACTTCGGACGCGAACCGCCGTCACAGGCAGCGAGCGAAACGCTCGCTACCGTTGTGATCAGCAGCGCGGCCGCTCGGAGTCCCGAGTATCGTTGCCGGCTGTGCGAGAAAATCATTGGTAGTATTCGAGTCCGAGGTGAGTGATCTGGTCTTCGCCCATCAGATGACGCAGCGTGTTCTTGAGCTTCGTTTGCTGAATGAACAGATCGTGCTCGGGTTGCAATCCCGCAGCGGCTTGCGGCGACTTGTAATAGAAGCTTAACCATTCCTGAATGCCCTTCATGCCAGCGCGATGCGCGAAGTCACTGAAGAGGGCGAGGTCAAGCACCATTGGTGCCGCCAGGATGGAATCGCGGCAGAGGAAGTTGACCTTGATCTGCATCGGGTAACCCAACCA
>JBDTTO010001021.1:0-1667 GCA_039930585.1 Gemmatimonadaceae bacterium | reverse complement strand
TGTGCGGTGGCGTCACGCCGAACAAGCGCGAAACCCGTGAGCGGAACCCGTCCATGATCTCGTAGAACGTCGGGATCACCAGCAGCGTCAGCAATGTGGATGTTGCCACACCGCCAATAACCGCAATGCCCAGCGGAGCGCGGAACTGCGCGCCTTCGCCCGAACCGAACGCAACCGGCAACATGCCCGCGATCAGTGCAAACGTGGTCATGAGAATTGGACGCAAACACGCAGCGGCAACCCGTTTTTCTCACGCGCCCACTTTGCAAAGTCGATGAGCAAAATTGCGTTTTTCGCCACGATACCGGCCAACAGAATCATGGCAATCATGCTCATGATGTTGATGGTCTGTCCCGTGATGGCCAACGCACTCATGACACCAAGCAGCGACAGCGGAAGCGAGATGAGAATTGCGAGCGGATCCAGAAATGACCCGAACTGAATCACCAGCACGAGATACATCAGCATGATGGCGATGCCGAGCGATAGCAGAATCGGGATGAACACCTTCGTTTGATTTTCTGCTTCGCCACCTGCGGAAATAGTTACTCCCGCCGGTTTGTTTTTCACCATCTGTGCAACCTTCGCATCGATGTCCTTGGTGACTTCACTCAGTGCGCGCCCCTGCGTGTTGGCTTCGACGTTTACCACTTTGTCACGATCCAGGTGACTGATGATGGCCGGTCCAAGTGATCGCGTGACTTCTGCGACCTGACTGAGCGGCATCGACGCTGGCGGTGAATTGCCTTGCGCACCAACGGACAGCGGCAACGCGTTCAGATCGGCTTCGCGCGTGCGTGCATCTGCATCGAGGCGCAAACGCACTTTGCGCGTTTCACCAGTGGGATCAACCCAGTCGCCAACTTCGATGCCAGCAAATGCCGGACGCAGTGATTGTGCAATTGCACCAACCGTCAAGCCCATTGATCCGGCGAGACTCCGTTCAACAGTCACGTTGAGTTCCGGCTTCTGACCTTTGGTTGACAGACCAACATCGACCGCGCCGGGTACCGTGGCAACGCTGTCGCGGTACTCCGCGGCAAACTTGTCGAGTGTCTGCTGATTGGTACCGCGAATCTGGATTTGAATGGCCTTCTGTTGGCCGGCGAAGTCGCTGGTGTAGACGGCAACCTTTGCGCCCGCAATTGACGCCACGTCGTGACGCAATTGCGCACCAAGCTCGGTCGCACTCTTCGTGCGTGCATGACGCGGCTTGAGGCGGAGATACACGTTGCCGGCATCAACCGCGCCCGAAGCACCACCAACCGTTGCGAACGCGTGCTCCGTTTCGGGATACGAGCGCGCAATGCGAACCGCTTCTTCGATTTTGAGTCGCGTGTAGTCGAGGTTTGAACCTGGCGGAGTTTCGATCGCGAGATTCAGTTCGGCGCGATCATCTTCCGGCATGAACGCTCCGCCAACCACACCAGTAATCGGCAACGCGACTGCAACCGCAAACGATGCCACGCTCAACAACACCATGCTTTTGGGATGATCGAGCGCCCACGCAATAATCTTGCGATAGCGATTGGCGAGTCCGTTAAACCAGCGATTGAAACCGTCGAGGCGTTTTGTAATCCACCACTTCTTGTCTTCCGGCACATGCGGATCGGGCCAGTACGCCGACAACATGGGATCGAGCGAGAACGACACGAACAACGACACGA
>JBDTTO010001020.1:0-1668 GCA_039930585.1 Gemmatimonadaceae bacterium | reverse complement strand
CGTGAAGGCGCCGTACGGATTTATCCTGCCGGTGCAGCGCGACATGACGAAGGTTGCCGAGATGGTGAACATCCTGCGCATTCAGCGTATCGAAATCGGTTTGTCAACGGCGCCCATCAAGATCGGCGACAAGACGTATCCGGTGGGATCGTACGTCATCAAGCGCAATCAACCGTACGGGCGTCTGGCGAAGAATCTGCTGGAGAAGCAGTACTTCCCCGACGCGCGTCTCACAACGTACGACGACAGTGGGTGGTCGATGGGAATGGCGATGAACGTTGAAGTCGTGGAAGTTGCCGATTCTTCCATCCTCACCGCAGCTGTTTCCCCAATCGAGAAGGTTGTGTTGCACGGAAAGACAACAGGGGCGGGAACGGCCGGCATCGCCATCGCGCACTTTGGCTCGAACAACATGATCAGCTTGCGCTACAAACTGAAAGACGTGCCAATGAAGGTGGCTGAGAAGAGTTTCAAGGTGGATAGCGTGGAGTATCCGGCGGGTTCGTTCATTGTGAATGGCACGCAGAACATTGCGGCGGTTCGCGCTGCAGTTGAGCAGTTTGGGCTCACGGCTGCGGCGCTCGCGACGATTCCATCGGTGCCGACACACGACGCGGATTTGCCACGCATTGCCATCTTCTCATCGTGGAGCAACACGCAGAATCTTGGTTGGTACCGTCTTACGTTCGACAACTTTGGTATTCCGTACGATCTCATTTTCAAAGAGCAGGCGCAGAAGGGTAATCTTCGCGCGAAGTACGACGTGATTCTGATTGCCGAACAGAATCTTGGGAAGCAGGCGGCGTTGCAGGCGCCGGCAGCGCGACCGGCTCCGTACAAGGGCAGTGATAAATACAAGTTCCTGGGCATGTACGGCGAGACCGATGACATGTCGGGCGGTATCGGTCAGGAATCAGTCGACGCATTCGCGAAATTTCTGGAAGGTGGTGGAACGTTGATCGCCGTTGGTGATGCCGCGCGTCTGCCAATCGAGTTTGGCTGGGCGGGTTCGGTGGACAAGGCGCCGGTTCCGGGTCTCACGGCGCAGCGTCCGCTTGTGCAGGCCGAAATCGTGAAGCCGGAAAACCCAGTGTTCTACGGCTACGCAAACAAGTTCTTGCCGGTGAAATACGTGGGGGGGTCACCGTTCAAGGTTGGCGTAGCGAATGAAAGCAACGTGCTCGCGCGTTACGTTGGCGGCGATGCGTCGGTGCTGTCGGGGCTGATGGTTGGTGCCGATTCGCTCAAGTCGCGTCCGTTTGCGGTTGATGTGCCGAACGCATACAAGGGATTGGGTCGCGTGATCATGTTCTCCAACAATCCCATTTACCGTTGGCAGAATCATGGGGAGTTCAACATGATTTTCAACTCGGTCATTAACTGGAACGATGTGCCGGGCGCGCCGGTGCCGGTGTTGAAGTAGGCGCAGTTTATCGGCCTGTGCGCCGCGGTTTCTGGTTCGTGCCGTGGGCTCGTTGACCGGTGCGTTGTCGCGCTAATCGGGGCGCGGTTCCGGGCAACGGTTGGACTCGATGATGCCGTGTTACACAGGTTGATGCGGCATCATTTTGTTGCGGGGAGTGCGGTTTGGTTGCGTGGTTGGTTTCAAGGGGTCAGAGTCGATTGCCGGTTCAAGGGGTCAGAGTCGATTGGCGGTTCAAGGGGTCA
>JBDTTO010001019.1:0-1669 GCA_039930585.1 Gemmatimonadaceae bacterium | reverse complement strand
ACCCGCTTCGTTCGCGCGATAGAGTTCTCCGCCCGACACGATATCAACGCCGGCGCCCAACTCTTGCAGCAAACGCAGTACCGACAGATTGGAGTTGGCCTTCATCGCAAAGTGAATGTGATGCGGCACCTCTGCAAACGCGTCTTCCAACCGACGATACCGCGCGCGAATCGTATTGGCGCTGTACACATACACCGGCGTTCCCACTGATGCTGCGATTGCCGGCAACGGCACGTCTTCACAAAACATCACGGCGTCCCGGTACTGAAACGCCGAGTCGGACGTGTTGGCGGTCATCGTGTTTATTGCTTTGGTGCTGGTGGATGACACTAGTATGCCTTCGCCCAGATCACTTCGTATTTCGCGGGTTCTCCCGTTACCAAACACTTCGTGGGCGCGTTGGGTGAACGGAACTCAGCGTCGGGAATACAACGAATCGTGGCTTTCGTTTCTTCTTTCACGCGTGCTTCGACCGCCGGATCGCCGTTCCAGCCGGCGTACACGAATCCCCCCGGTCCGTCCATAATTTCCTTGAAGCGATCGTACGAGGTGCAGTCTCGAATGGAATTCGCTTCGAGTCGCGCTTTTGCTGTAGCGAGCATGTCGTTCTGAATAGCGTCGAGAATGGGCGGCAACTCGGCACGCAGGGTATCAAACGACATCGACTTTTTGTCGCGTGAGCCACGATGCACCAACACACCGCTGTTTGACGCGAGATCGCGCGGTCCAATTTCCAGACGCAACGGCACGCCGCGCAGTTCCCAGTGGAAATATTTGGCGCCCGAGCGAATACCTTCGCGATCGTCCACGTGTACACGAATGCGTTCGTGATCGGGACGTTTGAAGCTGCCAAGATCTTCGGCTATACGTTTCGCTGCTTCGACCGTGGCAGCGCGTTCTTCGTCGGTCTTGTAGATCGGAACAATCACCATTTGAATGGGCGTCAGCTTGGGCGGCAAACGCAGTCCGGCGTCGTCACCGTGTGTCATGATCAATCCACCAATCATGCGCGTCGACACGCCCCAACTGGTGTTCCACGCAAACGCTTCGCCACCTTCCGCAGTCTGGAATTTCAACTCAAACGCCTTGGAAAAGTTTTGGCCAAGGTTGTGTGAAGTTCCCGCCTGCAAGGCTTTGTTGTCCTGCATCAACGCTTCGCATGAATACGTGCGCAGTGCGCCCGCAAAACGTTCGGCGTCGGTTTTTTGCCCGGTCACAACAGGCATGGCCATGTATTCTTCCATGAACGTGCGATATACGCCCAACATTTTACGCGTTTCGACTTCGGCTTCGTCGTGCGTGGCGTGCGCCGTGTGGCCTTCCTGCCAGAGGAATTCCATCGTGCGCAAGAACAAACGTGTGCGCATTTCCCAACGCACAACGTTGGCCCACTGATTGTAGAGAAACGGGAGATCCCGATAACTCTGCAACCACTTGGCAAACATGTGGTAGATAATCGTTTCAGAGGTTGGACGAACAACAAGCGGCTCTTCAAGAAGTTTTCCGCCGCCGTGCGTCACCACCGCCAACTCCGGCGCAAATCCCTCAACGTGCTCCGCTTCTTTCGTCATGAAACTTTGCGGAATGAACATAGGGAAATACGCATTCTGATGACCCGTGGCCTTGAACATGTCGTCAAGCGCGCGCTGCATGCGCTCCCACACGCCGT
>JBDTTO010001018.1:0-1679 GCA_039930585.1 Gemmatimonadaceae bacterium | reverse complement strand
GACAATTTCGTTGCCCCAGAATTCGAGACGCACCGGTTCGGCCATACCGAACGAGTAGATGTCGAAGATGCCGCCGCGAACCGAGAACTGCGCGACGTCTTCGACCATCAATACTTTTTCGAATCCAATCGATTCGAGATGCGCCGCGAGATCTTCGGGACGTTTTTCGTTGCCTTTCCGAAGCTCGAGGCGCGCTCCCGCCAGCGCACGCGGAAGCTGTGTTCTTTCAAGTAATGCGCGTGCCGTTGTCGCAAGAATGCGTACCGCGCTGCGACCCAATTTTTCGATCGTCTCCACACGTTCGCCCGCAACTTCGGCGTGTGGTTCTACTTCACCAAATCCCTCGCGCGGTGGGTACAATGCCGCCGGAATGTCATCGGCGAGCGCGTCAATGTCGGCGAGCCAGCGTTCGGCATCATTCAGCTGGTCGGCAACGACAACAATGAGACGTTGCGGGAGAGCCCGAGCGAGCGCCGCGACCAGCACGGCATCGCTGGATCCGGCAAGACCGCCCACGCGTAAAGACTTGCCCGGACCAGGCAACTCCTTGAAGAGTCGTTCAAACGCAGGCAGCGCCTCGATTGCGTCGAGGAGGCGTGGAAGTCCCATATTGTGCTACAACAATAACTCAGGCAGCGCGTGAACGTGGCGCTGATTTTGTGGTCGCGGATTTGGTTTGCACGGCCGTGGCACTCATGCGCGATAGCCAGGATTCGAGAATGAGTGCGATGAGCGCGAGTGCAATGAGTGGCCAGGCGAAGGATCGACCGGCCGTTTGGCTCAGAATACTCTCACGCCATTTGGCAGCGTTCGGTGCGGTTGAAATTTCTTTGCCACTGAGACGCGCGAGCAATGCCTGATCAGTCGCAAGCGTGAGATCGGACTCTTCGCGTTCGGCGTTTACTACCAGTGCACCCGTGACGGCCGCATCGCGACGCAACAAATACACACCAGGTTCAGCGGGCGCGATTCCCGAATGAGCGGCGTTTGCGTTGATCGTGCCGTCCGGTAATTCAAGCGCCGTGATGCTCGCTGGAAGCGTAATTCGCGCGCCGGGCACCGATTGAATCAACTGGCCGTCGTCGCCCAATCGCATGGCCACCACCTGGAAGAGCCATGGTACAAATGCCGGGCGCAGCGGCAGGTCAGTGGCGGTTGGCAACATTGGAGATGCGAGCAGCACGTAGCCCGGACCGGCAACTGCCCATGGTGCGTTACCGGCCGTCGCAAGCGTATCAGTATGAACGGCGGTGCTTGCTGCATTGCCGGCGCCTGCGGTTGCCGCAGCCGGAAGAAGCGGATACCGCTGCATTACGCGAGCACCTTCGAGTGCAGAGTCGGCGGCGGTGTGCGTAATCATCGAATTTGTGCGTGCCTGCACCGTGTCGCGCGCAAGTGCACCGAAACGCCAGGGCACATTCAATCGCGCGAGTGTGCGATTTGCATCGCCAACACGCAACGGATCAGCAGGCGCCAGCAACAGTACCGGCGCGCCAAGTCCGCCAGACTCCGCACCACTTACGGATACGCGTGCAATACCTGTTGAAGACAATCCGCCAACGTTCGCCGAGCCAAGTCGCGCGATGCGACCGTCGTCAATGAGAGTGCCCAGCGCCGCCGCGACAAACAATCCGCCCTCGGGGCGAATATCGACCGACGGCGGCGGCGCAACGCGCACG
>JBDTTO010001017.1:0-1687 GCA_039930585.1 Gemmatimonadaceae bacterium | reverse complement strand
CAGTTCGCTCGCGAGTTGACAAGCTCGTCAACAACAAGGAAGTGGACGTCATTGACGGCAATGACATCGGTGACCGCATGTACTATGCGGGTTTTGGTCCCGACACCACCTACACGATTGCGGACATTCGTGCCATCGCGACTTATTTTCGCGTGGACGAATATCTGCTTGCTCACGTCAGCAATTCTGCCAGCGGCACACGTATCACCGGTGAATTGGTGCTCCTCCGTGACGAGCGTCTCCGGCAACCAATCGTTGCAGCGCAGGCCGCCAAACTTGATTCAGCTGCATCACTCTTTGCCAAAAATCTGGTTGCAGCACGCGCGCAACTCACGCCACAGCGCCGCTGCGAAAACGCACTGCGTGATGGCGACGCACAAAAAGCGCTGACTGCGGCGCGCGAAGGAGTTGCGGTGTATTCACGATCAACCATTGCGCGCAGTTGCCTGATGTGGGCCATGCGTACATCGCATGCATCAGCACGGGACGTGCTTGCAGTCGCACGCGAAATCCTGACCTACGATTCAACAAGTTTTCACGCGATTGAATCCGCCGCAATTGCGCTGGATTCACTAAAGCAACGTGATGACGCGGCAACGATGTATCTGCGTTTGGCGGCGACCGATACCGCGAACATGGAGCTGGCCACGCGCGTCATCTATTCGTTGATGGATGGCCAGAACTCGAAACGTGCGGAACCGTTCATTGTCCATCTCGCGGAAACACATCCGGAAGAACTGAAGTTCACACAACAGAAGTGGCGCGCCGCGTACGAAAACAAAAACTGGACACGTGCCGTGGCCGCCGGTGAAGAACTGCTCACGCGCGATTCGCTCGCACGCAGCGATTCAACGTTTCATCTGCGCCTGGGCACCGCGTATCGCAATCTCAACAAACCGTACGACGCCATCAGAACGCTGGCCAACGCGGTCAAAGCATTTCCAAAAGACGCCCGCATCTATTCGCTGTACACGCAATCCATCAAGGCAGAATCCGACACCGTAATTCCGCGCGGACTCGCGCTGTTTCCGACAAGCGCCGAACTGCTCGCCATGAACGGCAAGGATCTTCGCTCGCGCGGCAAGATCGCAGAATCGTTGGATGCAACAAAAAAGGCCGTTGAACTGGATTCAACTATGGCGCAGGGACGCCTGGTGGTTGCGCAGTTAGAGATGGAGTTGGGCCGACCGGATAGCGCGCTGATGACGCTGCGTCGCGCAGTTGCCGGCGGCGAAGACACAACACTTGTCGCACAATTCACACTCGGCAAAGGCAATCAGTTCTATCGCGCGGCCGGCGTCAGCAAATTGCGCGGCGACTTCGAGTTGGCGTATCGCTTTCTGACATTCGCCGACACACTCAAAACGTCGGTGCAATCGAAATTCCTCATTGGCGCAACAGCGCTCGGCATTGCACAAACGGTGCTCACTGAATCATCCAAACACAAGGAAAAGGCCGAGAGCTGTCCGTTGGTGCGGATTGGTTCCGAGATGATTACGGTTGCACAATCTGGATTGACGGCGGGCCTCGAAACGTTTGGTGAAGCGGCGACCCAATCGCTCTACTTTCTTTCGCAGCTCGAACCGTACGCGGCCGCACAAATGAAATCGCAGTGCGACGTGGGAATTAAGTGACAACGCAAAAGCGCCGCCATCCTTTCGGACGGCGGCGCTTTTGTTCACATCAA
>JBDTTO010001016.1:0-1696 GCA_039930585.1 Gemmatimonadaceae bacterium | reverse complement strand
GAGCGGCTCGATAACAGTCGAGACGAAGAAAAACGTCACCAACGAAAGCAGCGCAGGACCCGGTACCAACCCGAGCGCCTTGATCATCACGAACGCCCAGACACCAACGGTCGCGAAGCGCAGCAGCGTGCCAATGCCCCAGCCCGCAATCAGGTTTTGCACTGCCACCAAACGGCAAATGCTGAACGTGAAAATCTGCACCACAAACGCGACCCATGCACTGACGACCACCGTGTGTTGCGAAGCAGCGTCGGTCCAGACAAAACGCGACAGTCCAAACGCGAGCAGCGCGACCACGATTCCCTGCACTGCGCTAAAGCGAACAACCGATCGCATTACTGCCTGAAGATCCGCACCGATAGGCTGTGCCGCGGCAGGCTTTGTCGCCGCAGGCTGCCCGGTAGGCGTTGGCGATGTCATCGCGTAAGCGAGTTCATCTCGGCGGCCGTGGCGCCATAAGGCGTCGGTAACTCAGGTAGAATGTCCCGCCCCCTCCGAAAAACACACCAATCATGAGAAAAACTGGTGCGGTGTTGAACTTCGTATCGACCCACTGTCCGGTGTAACCAAAGGCGATCAGCGCAGCAGCAAACTGGAACCCCAGCGCCGCCACACCCATGAGGTTCGGATCTTCCCCTCGAGGCTGCTTTGGCTCGTTCTGCTGGCTAGTCATGCGAAGGTGAAATTACGGGCTTGTGAAATTTTTCGCAAGCGAATGAAAATGGAGAAACCGTACAGATACCGGCATGCCGACAAAGTGGTGGAAAGCCTGACGCCACCGTCACTTAGCCGCAATATTTCTTCTTGACAGCCTGAGGGGTCGTTGATAACGTATCTCCCAGCGGAAATGTGACTCAAAGATTTGCAAGTCATTGCCGATACTCAGTTAGCAACGCCGTCTTGCAGTCATTTCTCAACCGAAGTTCAACACCAGGCTTTCTGATGCTGACACGCATCACTGTTCCGCTGCTGGCAGCCGCCGTCATCATCTTTGCGTGCGGTCCACATCCGCGCGCGGTCGAAAACGCGTCGCGTAACGGAACACGAAAAAATGTTGGCGTCGTCTCCACCGTTCACGTTGATGCCAACGCGAGCGACGTACACTTTTCGCTTGCCGTGCAAAATGGCACAGCGAAGCAAGTCGAACTCGCGTTTCCAAATGGACGCACGCACGACTTTGTAGTGCTTGACGAAGCCGGCAAAGAAGTATGGCGCTGGAGCGAGAGCCGCATGTTCACGCAAGCCGTACAAAATCGTCTGCTCGATTCACGCGACAGCGTTGTTTACGACGAAAAGTGGCATGCGCCATCTGCTGGCAAGTACACAGTGGTTGCAGTACTCAACAGCAAGAATTTCCCGATGGAAAAGCGCATGGACTTCGCGCTGCAGCAGTAAACTTCCCGCCAGGTACACCGCGTGACGTTTGTCACGCGAGCCCGCGACTCGACCCGCCCCACTGGCGGGTCTTTGTATTTGTGCAGTATCCTTTGCGTCCCGCGTGAATTTCCCCTCTCCACATCATCGTGACTGCTGCATCAAATAGTGCTGCCGACGCGCAGGACCTGGCGTTACTCGAGCGACTGGCCCGGGCACGTCACGAATTGCGTGCGCAAATTGCGCAACGCATCGTCGGTCAGGCGCATGTTGTAGATGATCTTGTCGCCGCACTGCTGGCCGGCGGTCACGTTGTGCTGAT
>JBDTTO010001015.1:0-1696 GCA_039930585.1 Gemmatimonadaceae bacterium | reverse complement strand
AGTCATCGCAATCGGCAGCATCGACACGACCATCGCAATTACGCCAATGACACCACTCACAATCGCTTTGCGTTTGAGTGCCGTGTATTCGCGCGCATCGTTTTCTTCGCGGGCGCGCTGCTCTTCGAGCACCGTTTCATCTGAGCGCGCGAGTTCGGCGCCGTAGCCGGTTTTGCGAATCACTTCGACCAGGCCGTCGGGCGATGCGACGGCAGCATCAAACGTAACGGCGGCCGTTTGCATCATGAGATTTACGCTCGCATCCAGCACACCGGGTGCGCGTTGCAGTGCGCGTTGTACTCGTGCCTGACACGCGGCACACGTCATGCCCGTAACGGGAATGCGGATCTGCTCGGCGTGAACGTCGGCCGTTGGTGCTGGGGCGACTGCGTTATTGGTACTCATACGTTATGTGGCACGTTCGTGCCCTTGAATTGCTGGCGGCGGTGAATCCGTAACACGCCGAAATTCTGATTGCGAAATGCGTCTCGATTTCCAGCGGCGAGGGTGCTGAACATGCGCCGTTGTTCTGTTGCTGAGATACTTTTTGACTACCTACAGCGGTGAATTGGTTGAGACTCGTCGGTGTTCTGTTTTCCGATTACGTCATCGTTGCCAGTGGCCGTGAATGCATCAAGCATGTGCCGAGGTATTGTCGCGCCGATTACGATGTGGCGGTTACGGCGTGGCGATTACGTCGCGGCGGTTACGATGTGGCGATTACGGCGTGGCGTGCGCTTCGTATCCGGCGTCCGCGATTGCAGCCGTGATGTCGTTGGTGTTCGTTTTGTCCGGCTCGTACGAAACCACAGCTTGGCCAATCGCGACGTTTTCGACTTTGACGCCAGGCAAATCGGTGAGCGCCTGCTTGACGGCCGTTACGCAGTGGCCGCAGCTCATGCCGTTGATCTGAAAGGTGACTTTTTGCATTGAACGGGATGTGGGAGTGAGTTCACGCGTCTGGATGCCGAGTCTATCCCGGAAATCCGATCGCCTGCTTTGAACTTGTATACCCCCCACCCCTATGTCAATACCCCGACTCGCTCAGGTTTCGGTGAGGCGCACCCATTGCGTGACGGCCGGTGCCACGTACGCCGCCATGCGATCCAGCATCCTTGGCGCGCTGTTATCGACCAGCAGCACTTCGCGTGTGTTCGGACGCATGAATCCCTCGTCACCCACGTGATCGAGAAACTGCACGAGCGATTTCCAGTAGTCCGCGACGTCCAGCAATCCGATTGGCTTGTTATGAACGCCGAGGTGGGCCCAGGTCCACGTTTCGAACAGTTCTTCGAGGGTGCCGATGCCACCGGGCAGTGCAATGAATCCGTCGGATAGTTCGGAGAGCATCGCTTTCCGTTCGTGCATGCTGTCGACGATGTGCAGCTTCGTCAGTCCGCGGTGCGCGGCTTCGCGCTGTACGAGCGCGTGTGGCATGACGCCAATCACTTCGCCGCCGGCGCTGAGTGCTGCGTCCGCCAGTGCCCCCATGAGTCCAACGCGTCCGCCGCCAAATACCACGGTTTGTCCGCGTTCGGCCAACAGTCTTCCAAGCGTGGCCGCGAGTTCGATGTACGCGGGATTGTGACCAGGATTCGAGGCGCAAAAAACGCAGACGCGTTGCATGGATGCGGTGTTATCGGTGTTCGACCAATGGGATCGATCAATGGGGTCAGAGTCGCCGAAATATGGTACG
>JBDTTO010001014.1:0-1702 GCA_039930585.1 Gemmatimonadaceae bacterium | reverse complement strand
CGAAGCGCCGCCAGTCGGCTCCCGCTGTGATCGGGAGGGGCGCGGGCGGGCGAGTGCAAGCGTGTCGGTGCGGAGCCGCCGAACGGGTGTCGGCGGGCGGTAGTTAGCCCCGCGACACCCACAAGTTCGAGCGCCCCGCAGCCGACCGCGCAGCACTCGCCCGTCCGCGCCCCGACCAGACGCCACACCAATCACCGCAACAAAAAAAGCGCGCCGGCAATGAGCGGCGCGCCTTTCATTCGTTCATCGAGCGATCACTTCTTCACATACTTCTTGAGCGCCTTCTGCCCAACTTCGGCACCGTAAATGTTGCCACGCGCATCAACAGCAACGCCTTCGGCCGAACTCGTAGCATTCGGCGGCCGCACCGTTGCCGGATCAGGAATAAATGCGATCACCTTACCGTCTTTGACGGAACCGATTCGGATGCCGCGCGTCCACGCACCGTGATCCGGATTCACCCAACCCGACTCCGAGTCCGCCGCGTACAACATGTCGTTCTTGTCGATGAACAACCCGCTGATGCGCGAAAACTGCGTCCATGTATCGAGCAGTTTCATGTCGGCATCATAAATCAGTAACCGATTGTTGCCGCGATCAGCGACGAACAAGCGACCCTTTGAATCCAGTGCGAGCGCGTGCGGTTGATCGAATTCGCCAACACCCGTTCCCTTCTTCATGCCCCACGTTTTCAGAAGTTTGCCGTCCTTGTCAAACTTCATGATGCGTGCGTTTGCCGAATCGGTTGACGAGTGTCCCTCAACGACGATGATCTCACCCTTTGGTGTCGTGATCACATCGTTCGGCTGATAAAAAAACTCGTCACCCTTTCCGCCGCCGGCTTTGCCGAGTGTCATCAGCAGTTTGCCGGTTGGCGAAAATTTGTAGATCTGATGGCCAATCAATTTTGCAGGAGCTGGTGGCGGCGCCGCGCCAGCAGCACCACCTCGGCCCGCACGAGGAATGTTGTCCTGCCCATCCGTGACCCAGATATTGCCATCTTTGTCGACATGAATGCCATGCGGAAAGATGAACATGCCTTTGCCAAATGACGCCACCATTTTTCCGGTGCTGTCAAACTTCATGATCGGATCAAGATCCGAATTGAGGCACGTATTTGCGCTGCACCGTTCGGCCACCCAAATGCTCACACCATCTTTGTCGATGTCGACGGCACTCGTGGAACCCCACGCGCGGCCCTCGGGCATCTTTGCCCAACCTTCGATGGTCGTGTAAGGATTGGGTGCGCTGTTGGTTGGCGCTGGCGCTTGGGCCGAAGCCGATACTGCGCACACGAACACCGCACCGATTGCTACGTGAGCACGCGTCATGGCGATCACAACTCTTCCTCTTCACGGGGGCGACCGTTGTTCGCGGGATATTCCTCGGTCGGCATCTTGAACGCCTTGATGAGCGCGGGATCGCCATCAATTCCCATGACTCGCTGCGCGACATATTCGCCGACAACGGGTGAGAATTTGAATCCCTCTGCCTGACCGACCCCGGCAACCCACGCGTTATCGACGCCTGGCAGATGATCGATGATGAAATCGCGATTCACACTTTGTTCGTAGTGGCATGATCGCGTTTCAAGCAGCGGCGCGTTTGCCAGTAAGGGAAAGCGACGTTGCACAAAACGACGCGTGCCATCCAGGCGATCCTGATTTGCCCAGCGCGTGCTGAGATCCGGATCGCTCTGCGC
>JBDTTO010001013.1:0-1706 GCA_039930585.1 Gemmatimonadaceae bacterium | reverse complement strand
TGTGTCCGAAGCCGGCGCACTCGACATGAACGCGCTCAGCATTGAGAGCCCGTCCGCTGCCATCGAACAGCAAATGGACTGGACACGCATCGAATCAGCCATGCAGTCGCTTCCCGTCGAGTTTCGCGAAGTGATCGTGCTGCGTGAAATCGAAGGACTTTCGTACGCGGAAATCGGTGAGATTACCGGAATCGCCGCGGGCACCGTGATGTCGCGCCTTTCACGCGCGCGCAAACGGTTGAAAACAATGCTCGCCCCACACGCTGCGATGGACGGAGGAAACGCATCATGAGTTGTGCTGACGCACCGTCGGAGCTGGAAGCGTATGCGGATGGCGAGCTCGATGTGGAGCACGCCGCCGCCGCTATCGCAAGAATTTCCGAGCATCTTGTACACTGTGCAGAGTGTCGCGCAGAAGTTGCGCGTATCCGAAAGCTCAGCGCCTCACTCCGAAAAAATCTTCCGCAATATTCGGCCAACGACATGCTGCGCGCGCGTGTCGCGGCGCTGGTGAAGCAGTCGGCGTCACCATCTTCAACTGCGACCGCAGCAATCGGCAACGCGAACGTATCAACACCAAACGTTGATGCCGACAAGTCGCGAGCGCATACCAAACACAACTCACTTCGCAACTGGAAAGTTTTTGCGCTCGCAGCCAGCGCGCTATTCGCGGTTGTCTCTGCGCACGATTTCGTGACATCCAGCGGCGCGCGCAGCAATCAGTCCGCATTGAATCAGCAACTCATCGACGCGCACATTCGCTCGTTACAGCTGGATCACATCGTTGATGTACCCACAAGCGATCGCCACACGGTAAAACCATGGTTTGATGGCAAAGTCAATTTTGCGCCATCAGTATTCGATTTCGCGGCGGACAGTTTTCCGTTGGCGGGCGGAAGACTCGATTACGCAGCGGGTCACGAAACCGCGGCCATTGTATTTTACCGCGGCCTGCACGCCATCAACCTTTTCGTCTGGGCCTCCGACTCGGCAGATACTGACATTCGCTTAACATCACAGAACGGATTCAACATCGCCTCGTGGCGCCGCAACCATCTCCAATACTCTGCCGTCTCGTCGCTCAACGGCAGTTCACTGGCTCAGTTTGCGGCGCTGTACGTTGCGCGAGACTCAACCACGAATGCAGCGCCTGTGTCACCTACCGGCAAGTAAACGACGCGGCATCATCAGTTTTACCGGTGCCGTTGTATCGGGCTGTCATGGGATACGCACACAACGGATGCGTGCGCACAGTTTGCTTGCCGCGCATCTTCTTCGCGATGATAGTGGACGGCGCGTCGCCTTTTTCTACCCAGGCGCGAATCGTGCCCTCCCAATCCGCCTCGTCGCAACCGCTTCCGCCGCCGCAGTGCAACATGCCCGGCATCATGAATAGCCTAGTGAATGTTGACGCCTGCGGTGTGCGAGTTTGCACTGCTTTGAAATACTCAATCGTCGCGCGTGGATTGAGCGCAGGGTCGGACCATCCGTGCGCGAGAATCAGTTTTCCACCGCGTGCATGAAACGCCGACAGATCTGCGTTTGTTGCGGAAACAATTGCATCAACTTTCGCGCCATCACGCGCAGCGCGTGACAAGTCGTAACCGACGTAACGCCACGTTGAATCGCTGTAGATAAAGTACTTGAAGAACTCGGTGCCAAAGATTCCCTGCACCATCGGTGGAATGCCCGCAGCCGCGTCTGCC
>JBDTTO010001012.1:0-1706 GCA_039930585.1 Gemmatimonadaceae bacterium | reverse complement strand
CGACATTGTACACATGCGTGCAGTTGCGCGCGATCGTCATCCGGATGCTTCGCACGAGATGGGCGCGAGCGAGACGCGGACGTTCCGCATTGCGCGCCCCAGCGAATACGATTCAGTCGCGGTCGAGCCGGCACCACCACCCGAAGTGCAGAAATCGCTGATGAGTCAGCGCATGTTGCTCATCCTGACTGAGAAGCTTGCCGCAAAAGTCAAAGCGATGCCGCACGATGCGCTGGTTGCGGAATCACGCAAGCTTGCTGGCGATCAAGTGAGACTGCGCAAGGTGATTGGTAATCTTGTGTTCCAACGTCTCGAAGGCGAAGACAGCGGTGAACACGCGCACTCGGCAGATGATGGCCACGATCACGGCGTGTCGATAGAGCAGGGCAAACTCGTGATTGCCGATGCAGGTGCCGCCGCGCCTATGACTGATGGCGCCGAGGGCGATTCACCAATCGTCGCGATTAACAAACCGCTGCTGGAAGCGTACAACGCGATGTGGGACGCAGCTAGCGCATTGGAAATTGCGGAGCCGAAAAATGCGATTCCGCACATGAAGCTGGCGTTGGCGGCCATCGAACGTGCGCGGAGTGCCGAACGCATCTATCTGCGTGGCAAACCGCCAGTCGCTATTGTCGACATTGCCAAGGTGCGTCTTGTTGGCAAAGACACGGGGCAGGTAAACGCTCGCGGTGCGCGTGAAGCCTTGTCACCGCGCGAAGCGCAGCGTGAGACGAGATTGCTGAACGCCGCACTTTTGCTCACGCGTGATGCCAATGCGGGCCGGGATTCGCTGGCGTTGCTGCGGTTGGAATCGTTGACTGACGCGCCGCGGCTTGCGGCCGCACTGAACGACGCGTTGGAAGTTGTGCGACGCGGTGGTGACGTGACTGCGGCGCTGATTCGCGCGCGGCGGATGATTGGTAGCGGAATGAAGTCAGATTCCCTTGGCGGTTGGCGCGGGATGTAATGCCGAACGCTACGGAATTGACTGCGTCATTGGCCGCGCCGTTTGTTTTCGCTACTGCGCAATACGAATCGGGTGATTGGGACTCCGGGCCATTGGTACCGGCTAACGTCATCGATTCGATCGCGCGGTACACCAGCATTCCGGTTGCGCCGCAAGGTGTGATTGTTCCACTGTCTTCCGAAGAAGCGTACCGGTATCCGCTGTTGTATCTCACAGGACACTTGCCCGTGCGGTTCACTCCGAAGGAATCGGAAGTGATGGTGGAATACGTAAAGCGCGGTGGCATGCTGTTCATTGACGATCACAACCACGATATCGATGGACCGTTTCACAAATCCATCATCGAAGAAATTCGCCGTATTTTTGGTGCGTTCGTCAACCTGCCCAACAATCACGAGCTGTATCGTGCGTTCTTCAAGTTTGATAACGGTCCGCCCACGACCAGTCACGAACTGAACGGCTGGGGCGACAATCTCGTGCACGAACATCTTCTGGCCATTCTTCGCAATGGTCGCATTGGCGTGTTGTACAGCAACAAAGACTACAGCTCGGAGTGGAGTTATCATCCGGACAACAAGCGGTTCTTGTCCGTCGACAACACGAAGTTCGCCGTAAACCTGGTGGTGTATGCACTCACCCGGTAATCGCGCCGCTTTTGGTTCGGGTAAAACTGGCGCTTCTGCCCGTGACGCAACGCGTCTGCGCGCGGAGCTGGCGTTACGAGTGGTCGCATTTG
>JBDTTO010001011.1:0-1710 GCA_039930585.1 Gemmatimonadaceae bacterium | reverse complement strand
GCGGTTGCAGGGCATTCTCGCGTTGCCGGATGATTACAAGGAAGGCGAGAAACGTCCCATGATCGTGAACTTCTACGAAGACAATTCGCAAAACCTGCATCGCTACAACGCGCCGTCGTACATCACCGGCATGGGCGCATCGCCAATGGAAGCGACGAGCCGAGGATATATCACCATGTTGCCGGACATTCATTTCCGCACGGGCAATTCGCACAGCGACATGCTGGAGTGCGTAGAAGCCGCAACGCGCAAAGTGATCGAGATGGGTTACGTCGATCCCAAACGCATCGGCATCAACGGTCACAGCTACGGTGGTGAGGGCGCAGCATTTATCGGCACACGTTCACGCCTGTTTGCGGCGGTTGGCATGGGCGCCGGCGTGACCGATTTGTTCACCGACTTCAGCCAGAGCTGGGGCTGGTCGTATCAGGTCAGCGGTGGCAGCGGTGCCAACGGCAATGACTACTATCTGTACGGACAGGGTCGTTGGGGTTTCTCGCCGTGGGACAATCCAGAGAAGTACCACTTCGAGTCTGCATTGACGCATGTGCGTGAAGTGACCGCGCCATTTCTGATCATGCATGGCACGGCCGATCCAACCGTGTCGTTCAGCGAAGGCATGAACTTCTACAACGCGCTGCGCTACAACAACAAGAACGCGGTGTTGCTCGCCTATCCGGGCGAAGGGCACGGCTTGCGTGGGCTGGCCAATCGCAAGGATCTCACGATTCGGTTCTTCCAGTACTTCGATCACTACCTGAAAGGCGCGCCGGCGCCCAAGTGGATGACGGACGGCGTTCCGTTCATCGCCAAGGACATGACGCGCGAGCCCGGTTGATTCCAACCGTTCATAAAATCGAGTGACGCCAATCCCCAATCGAAAGGTTGGGGATTGTGCGTTTCTACGGTGGATTAAGTTGAGCTACGATGAATAACGCGACCATTGATCCCTCCCTGTGCCCACTCTGCGCGCGACCGAACGAATGCGCGATGGTGGACGGCGGCAAAACATGCTGGTGCTTTTCAACACCCATGGCACGCGACGCGATTGAAAGAATTCCTTCGGAACAGCGCGGACTTGCGTGCGTTTGTCGGAACTGCGGTCGCACTATCGAACAAACAACATCGAACGATGAGGCTGCAAATAAATGACGCCATTGCCAGACGTTCCGCGCATTGTGACCGACCGACTGTTGTTGCGCGGATTTGAACAGCGCGACGTTGAACCGTACACGGTGATGATGTCTGAGCCCGATGTCACGCGATTTCTGAGTACGGGCGCCCCACTTTCGCCAATCGAAGCGTGGCGGCAATTGGCCATGCTCGCGGGCCACTGGATGCTGCGCGGATTCGGCATTTGGGCGGTAGAAGAACGCAGCACCGGACAATTGATCGGGCGCGTTGGTTGTTTCGAACCCGCGGGATGGCCTGGATTTGAAATTGGTTATGTGCTCGCGAAACCGGCGTGGGGTAAGGGATATGCGCTCGAAGCTGCGCGCGCCTCACTCGACTATGCGCGCAACGTGCTGGATCGCGATGACATTCTCAGTGTGATACGTCCCGACAATGCGGGCTCCATTCGCGTCGCAACAAAACTCGGCGCGATACGTGCCGAAACCGTGGATTTTTTTGGAGCGCCAGCGGACTTGTATCGATATCCGAAGTTGAAAACGCAAACTGCCTCACTAACTCCAACCCAGGTTTCGGTAT
>JBDTTO010001010.1:0-1714 GCA_039930585.1 Gemmatimonadaceae bacterium | reverse complement strand
GTCGAGGCGCGGATCGAACGGGTCGACGGACGGAAGATCCACCTGCGCTCGTACCTGAAAAATCCCTCGGGACAAGTTGTCGCCGAGGGATCGGGATTGTTCGTGGTGTTGCGTGAAGACCAGCTGCGCAATGCGTGACGTGAGGTCGGGATTGGGGTTCTCGATCTCGTGAAAGCCGGCACCGTATACGGGCCATCCCGCGTTGATCGCGAGATCGACGAATGTGTGCAGTTGTACGTCCGACGTCCCAAGTGGCCACACAAGCGTTACTGCGGGTGCCGTGGTGGGGACTTGGTGATCGAATGGGCCAAGCGGAACGTGCGTCGTTGAGGCCTTCTCACTTGACACTTCCGGAAACACATCCGACCAAGGCACTCCCGGTTCCAATCGTCGAAGTGTCGCCAGCAATTCATCCGCGGATTGGATGTCGAGCCCGATGTTTGGCGCGGTTGCCATATCGAGCCTGAGACTCGCGAGTTCAGCTTGTATGTCCACGAGCACGGGAGGAACGGTCATCTCTTGATAAAGAAAGTGTAAGCGATCTAACGACGCGTTTAACTGCAGCAACGCTCGCTACGCGACTGCATCGCGCGGAATTTCTGGCGCACTTTCAGTCCGCCGAATTGGAATCACATCCGCGGGATATGTTCCTTCGCCAAGCGCACGTGCAAGTGCTTCGTCCGCATCGCGTTCCAGTGCCTCAAGTGTGGGCGGCCGCGGTGGCACCCGACGACGCGAACGCGCCCATTGCATCACTCCGAAACTCAACCCTGCGGCGAAGCTGAGCACCGCAATGCCGGCCTTCGTCGGTCGTTGCACGACCCCGGACAAGGCAGCGAGCACCAACGGATTCAGAACACCAGCCAGCGCATGACTGCGTCGGGACAGCGCGCGCCCGAATCGTGCGCGTGGCAACCAAAGCAGCGCCACTGCATATCCGCCAGCCAGTAGTCCCCATTCCAGTGCCGCCAACTCTAACGTCGACCATCGCACGAAACGAGGTTCGTTGATCACCATCAGCGCGAGCACCGTACCCCAAACGGTGAGGCTCGCCGGAAGGAATGCGCCGAGGACGGCACGGGCAATTAATTTCAGTTGATTGCGCATAGATGGTTGGGAAGTTGCGACGCTGCGTTTTGCTGCAAAGGCACAAATAGTTTAACTGTGAAAGAAGCACTGCGCAGTTGATACCTTCGACGACCACTCGCATCTGTTTGCCCACGAACCAAACCGCGCACGGATTGAGGAATTGATTCTCATGAACTGGAATCGCTTCTTCCACCCCGGTAGAATTCGGCGAGCATGATCATGGCGTTCACCGTTGTCCTTCATTCAAGGAAGTTTGACGTGCGGTTTACGACGACGAAAGCAATCATGCGATTGTTCATCGCGTGGTTTGTTCCTATTTGACGGTCGTACGCTCCAGCAGGCCGCGATTCGCCTGGAGCTTCATGATGTACACCGCGCCCTTCTCACCGAATCCCGCCAGCACGTAACCTGGAGGAAACTGCACACGCGTCTCGATCTCTCCCTTGCGATTAATCACGTCGTACAGCAGGCCGCCCTTTGCACCCAGTGATGTGCGCGGCAGGATCCAAACTCTTCCTTCTCGATCGGCTCTCATGGCAGCGGTCTGCACAGGCTGCTCATAGTCGCCGAATTTCTCGGGAGGAAGGAACTCGAACTGCTGACGGCCGGTGCGGGGACCGCTCGG
>JBDTTO010001009.1:0-1717 GCA_039930585.1 Gemmatimonadaceae bacterium | reverse complement strand
CGTCCGGAAATGAATGTCCGGCAGCATCGTGATATACCCTCGGCTCACCGCTTCCATTGGTGAACTACCCATACCCGTGAGATACGACGGCGCGTTATAGCGGTGCATGTTCTGCGAATTGTCTTCGTAAAAATTCACGATCATCGGACGTTTCTCTCCTTCCTTGTAATCGTCCGGCAACGCGAGAATGCCCTGCAACCGCAATCCATCCTTGTTCTTGAAGTCAAACAACACGCGACGGCCCCAGGCGTACTCCGACTGCTGCGGATTGGCGCTTGAAATTTTTCTGGAGTTCTTGAAATCGGCTCCCGACACACGGAGATCGGGAAATTCAATAAATGTCTGGCGCGTGAAGATGTACTGATCAGCCTTCGCGGCTTTCACTGGCGTGCTGAACGAAACGTCGTCGTAGACGACTTCCCGCAACTTGCCGTCGTTCAGCTCGTAGAAGCCGGCCTTCTTCGTGTACTCGCCGTAGGCCGACAACATCACGGGTTTGCCCAGATCAATGCCACGAGACGCAACCGTGCGCGGCGCCAGCGGATCGATGGGATCGGTGCGCACAGTACGGAAACGAATCTCGCCCTTGTTGCCAGCGCCGTTGGTGAGACTGGTCGCGGGTGACCCATCAACCGGCACCATCCACAAGTCGTAACGGCCGTGCGCGATAATGCCCTTGGCATCGCTCGTATATCCGGCAATTCCGTACGACGGCTTCGGACCCGGATGGTCATACTCCATGTCCATGAAACTTGGTGCTGTTGCACCACCCAGCACCTTCTTCGACAGGTCGTCAAACGTGACCGCCTGGAACTTGCTGTCAGCCCACAACATGTACTTTTGGCCGTCTGTGGAAATGCCAAGCACACCGCTGCCGATCAACTGATTCTTGAACATCAGCGTGCGTTCGCCGGTCATCGTGTTGACACGATACAAATCGGCGGTTGGACGCTTGTAGTCGGAGATGTAACCGCGCGTGTCGCGACCAACCGCCCATTTGCCCTCAGGCGATAGTTCCAAATCGCGCATGGTACTGTCGGTGAGCGGAATGTACTTGCTCGCCATCACGTCAAATCCTTCACGATATGTGAAGTTGCGATCGGCGTCCGCACGCGTGATCTGTACCGACTGAATACGCTCGTCCTGCGTGCGCCACACGTCAACGTCCGGCACCGAATCCGCGCTGCGACGCCGGCTGGTATCAAGCGCCGCACTCTGCGCAATAATGCCAAACAACACGCGTTTGCCATCGGGGCTCCACGACAGCGTTGCCTTGTCGCTGATCACATAACCCTTCGGAACACCGCGCGCAGGCGTTGCATCAAGACGTGCCGGCGCAAGTTCGGCGTTACCAAATGCCGCTCGTACGTTGGCAAACGCGACCAGCGCGTTGTCGCGTTCGCGCATCTTGTCTACGTCCTTGCCCTTGAGCACCGCAATGCCAGCACCGTCTTCCGTCCATGTGAGGCGATTGTAGTTGCGCGAATCGTTATCCAGCACTTCAGTGCGACCCGTAGTCAGATCGAGCACATACAAACCGTTGGCGTCGCGTGACGTTGCATCAACCGTGTACGCCAGTAAATCGCCTTTCTTGTTGAACGAAATGTCGCCAACGCTGCCCAGAAATTGGCTGCGTCCCGAATTCAAATCGAGCAACACCACGTCCGTTCCACGCGCCACAGTTCCGGCCGCGGGTGTCACTGCAATAGCTGCACCG
>JBDTTO010001008.1:0-1732 GCA_039930585.1 Gemmatimonadaceae bacterium | reverse complement strand
AAGCACGATTGTTTTCTGTCCTTCCAACCGATACGGATTGATTGAGTTGAGCAGGTAGACGCCAAGTTCCGACGCCGACTCCTGCACGAGTCGCAAGCAATCATCAAAGTCACCGCGCACAATCAACGTACGTGCACCGTACGACAACGTTTGCATCATTTTTCCAAGCGCGACCTGACCGGCAGGGACAAATACGAGTCCCGCGATACCGGCTTGAGCAGCATAGGCCGCCAGCGATGCAGACGTATTGCCTGTTGAAGCACACGCAACCGCTGAAGCGTTGATACGCACTGCTTGCGTCACACCAGCGGTCATGCCGCGATCCTTGAACGAACCCGTTGGATTGTGTCCTTCGTGTTTGATCAACAACCCATCGCAACCGGTGTAACGCGAAAGTGCCGAGCGATCGAGCAGCGGCGTGTTGCCTTCGGGATGACTCGTAATGGCGCTGCCTGCGCCCGGCATCACCATGCTTTCATAACGCCACACGCCTGACGACCGACCGAGCGTGCGCGGTCCGAAATCACGAGCGAATGTCGCGGCGAGTTCGGCACCAGTGAGCGCACGTCCATTCGCATCGGATGGCGCAGGGTTACGAATTTCCAGCAATCCGCCGCATGCGGTGCAGACGGCCGCGGAAATCGTTTCGCTGTATTCTGTGCTGCAATCGGCGCAGCGTTGAATGGCCGCCGAACTAATTGGTTGAAACAGCTGATCTACTCCCGACGCCATCTGGCTCCTTCAAAGTCTAAGGTGGCAACTCGTGCAGTACACGCTACGCCTGACACTTCATACGACCAACGCATGGCTTCTGCTGCGGCCAGCGCGATGGCTTCGGTGGCGCACACCATGAATGTCGTTGGACCACTGCCCGAAAAACTGCCGCCCAACGCACCGGCCTCAATGGCGGCCTGTTTCGCAGCAGGAAATCCGGGCACCAGCGACGCGCGCGCAGGTTCGGCATAATGATCCGTCATCGCTCGACCGATCAACTCGAGATCGCCCGTGGTCAGGCCCGTGATCAACGCAGATACCGCCGCAAGTTGATCGATCAATACGCCGCGCGAGACCGAGGCAGGCAGCACCGCTCGTGCATCGGCAGTCCGTACTTTGATTTCCGGATGCGCGAGTGCAATCCACATTGGCGCTGCAACGGGAATGCGCGAGACATCCGGCGGATCAATGCTGCGCACGCACACCGCACCACCCAACAACGACGGCGCGAGATTGTCGAGGTGACGTCCCGCTACTGTGCTTTCGGCAACAAGCGCAGCACTCAGCAACGCGTGCGAATCCAGCGCATCAACACCAGCGTCGGTCACGAGTTGATTAACGGCGACCGCTGCGGCAATTGCGGACGCCGCACTTCCACCCTGCCCGCCCGCGAGTGGCAGTCCCTTGTGTACGTGCAACGTCACACCATGTTCTGACATTCCCGCACGCAACAACACTTCGCGCGCCGCAATTGCAGACGCATGGCGCGCCGGGTCAGTTGATAAATCGGGATGTCCGGATTCTGCAACAACGATGTGCGGCGTGTTGTTGAACGACGCGCGCACTTCGTCACCGGCGCCGGTTAGTGCGGCGCCCAACACGTCGATACCCGGGCCGAAGTTGCCGATGGAGCCTGGCGCGTAGGCGATGATCGCGCCATCAGGCAGTGTCACGTCGCCGCCAACTTCAACAAATCATTCAACACACCCGCCGCGGTTACGGCCGGACCTGCGCCAGG
>JBDTTO010001007.1:0-1733 GCA_039930585.1 Gemmatimonadaceae bacterium | reverse complement strand
GTGCAGATAACCCAGAGGCGGCCTTGCTTCGCGTCGAACGCGATGCGGCGGCCAACGGGAAACGAGGGCAGCTGGTCGTTGACGCCGAGTTTTGAACTGCAGAACAGGCAGCTGGAAAGCATGCTTACTCAATACTGCCAAATCATGCGCGTGTCCATCTGTGTTGGGACCAGTCGCGTTCCCTCGTTCCGAACGGCAGACCAGCCGATTAATCCGCCCGCATTACCTCCGACGGATTCACCCGGAGCGCCCGCCGCGCAGGAATCAGCGTGGCCACCACAGTTGGCAACAACAACGCCACCGGTACCAACACAAACGTCATCGTGTCGTGAACCTGCACGCCATACACCAAACTCTCCAGCGTTTTTGCGAGCGCCCATGCACCACCGAGTCCGACGACAATACCTGCGACGGTGACGAGCACCATTTCACTCGCAAGCATCGTGACCAGGCTCGCACCCGTTGCGCCAAGCGCCGATCGAATGCCCAATTCGCGCGAACGATGCGACACTCCATGCGCGACGACAGCGAACACACCGACCGACGCCAGAATCAACGCCAATAGCGCAAACGCGCTGATCAGCATGGTGTTGGCACGACGTGGCGCCACGTATGCATTGATTACGTCATCCATCATGCGCACGCTGTACACGGCCTGACTCTTATCAACGCTGCGTACCGCGTTGGTCATATTGGCAAGCAACGCGCGTTCCGGCAGTGCACCTCGTGCAACGATAGAAAAGCGCGAGGGCGCCGACTGCAGAATATGCAGATACATCTGCGGTCCCGCTTCGTTCTCGAGTTTTGATTCGCGTACGTCCGATACAATGCCAATGACCGTGACTTCCTGCGGGCCGAGTTTGAACGAACGCCCAATCGGATCGCTGCCGGGCCAGTATTCCGACGCCATCTTCTGGCTGATCAAGGCGGTTGTAAGCGAAAGCGAATCATCCGTTGATGAAAAGAGGCGGCCGCGCACCAACGATATTCCCATGGTCGGGAAGTAGTCGCGCGTCGCAAAGAGATATCGTGCGAATCGCATGCGACCTTTTTCTGGCGGCGGAGCACCCGGCACATTCACATTCACGCTGATGCCCGACAGACCATTCAACGGGAGATCATTGACTGCACCTGCGCTTTGTACACCCGGCATCGCCGACAAACGTGACAATATTTCATTCAGTTTTTGCAAGCGATCGCTGCGATTGGATGCGGTGGCCGCGACGGTCATTTCCAGGCTGCCGACATGCGTGCTTACCAATCCACGATCGCGTTGCATGAGCACGTTGAAACTGCGCAACATGAGACCCGAACCAATGAGCAACATCACCGTTAATGCCAGCTCTGCGGACACCAGCAATCGCCGTATGCGCCCCGAACTGCCGGACGTCGAGCCGTGACCGCCGCCGCTCTTGATGGACGCGCTGTGATCTTCGCGCGAGAAGCGGAAGGCCGGCCACAATCCGAACAGAATTCCGGTCGCAAGTGCCACGACAACCGCGAATGCCAACACGCGCACGTTGAGTTCAGCCGGCGCAACGCCAGAAAGCAGTTTCGGTTGCAGTGCGCGCATCATCCGAAGGGGCACTGGAGCCAACAACACACCAAGTGCCGCGCCTGCCACCGAGAGGACGATACTCTCGGTAAGCAACTGACGCACGATTCGCGTGCGCGTCGCACCAAGAACCTGGCGCACCGCAATTTCACGCCGCCGCAGAGACGCTTGCGACAGC
>JBDTTO010001006.1:0-1735 GCA_039930585.1 Gemmatimonadaceae bacterium | reverse complement strand
TGCGCTCTGCATCACGTCTGCGGAGAGCCCCAGTTGGGTTGCCACTGTGGCGATGGTGGCTTGCTCCTGCGCATCGTGATTTCCATCGGCCAGTGCAGCAAGAGTGGCAATGGCAATAACGGCTTCGGCTTCGCTGGTCGTCATGGACAGTCCGGTTGGAGAGTGCAGTGCGTAAGACGACGGTGAAATCGAGCGACAGGAATGGCAAGGCGGACGAGTTTCCCCTATCCGTTGCTCACCCTGCTAGCTTGAAATCGCGCCCGTCCAGAATTCGCCCTGCTGGCCGCGCGCGCCATCACCGCCGTACCACTGATACCAGAGAGTTAATCACTTGGCAAGAAAGCCCAATTACGACTTCGAAAAACGCCGCAAGGAAGAAGAACGCAAAAAGAAAAAAGAAGAAAAGCGCGCTCGGCGTCAGGCGGGCGGGGATAACAACGCGGACGATCAGGCCGACGGTTCAGAAGAAACCGACGTGGTTGACGGCGCAGATCCCGAATAATTCAGGCAACTGGAACGCGCGAAGTATTACGCAACACTCGCATTTCGCTGCCCACGATCACGCGCCCATAACGCACGCACGTGATCGCGCTGCAGATGATATAACCATCCGCCAAACACACTCGCTGCAATGGCGAGTGCACCCATCAACACGCTGGCGCCCATTGCCGCGTGCCAGCCGCGCGCCAATTCAAGCATCACCGCGAGCGCGCCGCCCCATCGGAACACGAGCCCCAGCACTGCACGATAACCATCGCTCGTGCGCCCGTGAAATTCTGCGATGATGTAACCCGACACAGTAAATGCTGCCGAGTATTCGAGCGCCTGAAACACGAGCTGCTGTGAAATTTCGCCTCGAAGCGCGGGGAAGAAACCAAATCCCGCATGCCACGCGCCACTCGCTTCTGTAATTGGCCACAGCGCACTCAACGCGAGATATGCCGCAAACAACGGCATCACGAGGCGCAACGTTGGCAATTCAAATCGATACGCGCCCTGTCGCAAACGCTCGCGTGTGGTAGCAGCACTGCGAATCCATGCGCTGCCAACAGCAACGAACATTCCCGATACAATAACCATCGGTTGATGGCGTCCGCCCGGAATTGATGCGACGAGAAACCAGGCGCCGCTGCTGAGAATCAATCCCAATGCACCAACGCGCTGCTCGGGTTCGAGATACGCGCCGTGCACCGCACCAATGATTGCACCACCAAACGCAGCCATCGGAATGAGCAACCACGCGCGCTCGGAACCGGCACTCGACAAACCGGTGAGCCACAACAACGGAATCAACAGATACACGAGTCCCATCAACGGCAATTCAAGTGCGAGCGTACTGACCGCCGCTGCACCAATGCGCAAACGATGCGACAAACGCGTGAACAACCACGAACCAACGGCCGCACCAGTTGTGTTGGTGAGAATGTCGAGCAACGATGAGTAACGCGTCGCTTCAAACATCTGTGCGGATTCAATGCTGGCGCTGAGTAAACCGCCCAACACGATTGCCATCCACCACGCAGTCGCTGCGCCGCGTGGCCGTGTGACGCGATAGAGAAATCCAAGCGGCACAAACATCACGACATTCATCACGAGATCGAACGCCGTCCATTCGGTGGACAAACCGTGCATCGACTTCGTGCTGAAACGAAACGGCGCGAGCGTAATTACCAAGGTGGTTGCTGCGACATAACTCAGTGTTGCGAGTCCAAGTCGTTCGGCCGTTGCGTCGGCG
>JBDTTO010001005.1:0-1736 GCA_039930585.1 Gemmatimonadaceae bacterium | reverse complement strand
TGACGGCCGTTGGCGCCTGATTCGCAGTAATCGTGACGCTGCGCGAATCGGAATTAGTTGCGCCGCGCGAGTCCGTCGCAGTAAGCGTGATGGTGTGCGTTCCAACAGACAACGCGCTCGTCGAGAACGATGCTCCGGTACCAATCATTCCCGTCAGGCTGCTGGTCCACACGAGCGAAAGTCCGCTCAATGCACCATCCTCGGGATCGATCGCCGTGCCGGAAAATGCGATTGCGGATCCCTGAACGGTTGATGCACCGATGTTGGGCAACGCGATTGTCGCAACCGGCGGTTGATTGGCCGTGATGGTGATCGTACGGGACACTGCGCTCGTCGCGCCTTTGCTATCCGTTGCCGTCAACGTGATGACGTGTGTTCCGACGATGAGTGAACTGTTCGAGACTGATACACCAGTGCCAATAATGCCAGCAAGGTTGCTCGTCCACACGAGAGACGATCCCGACAATGCACCATCTTCCGGATCCGCCGCGCTGCCGGTAAGCGACAGCGCCGCTCCCTGGACAATTGATGAACCTGACATCGGCGATGTGATGGCCGCAACCGGCGGGTGATTGGCTGGCGCGGCCGTAACATACAGGACCACAGAGCGTGAGAAAGTTGCTCCCTGACTGTCCTTCGCCGTGAGCGTGATGACGTGCGTGCCGATTGAAAGCGTCGGAACGTACACGGTCTCACCAGTGCCCAACTGCGAATTCACACTGCTTCTCCATACGAGCGATGCGCCGCTCAATACACCATCTTCGGCATCGGAGGCGGACCCGACAAGCGTCAGCGGCGTGCCCTGCGCAATGCTGATTCCCGGAGCCGGCGAAGTGACAACCGCCACCGGTGATTTATTCGGGGCGGCCGGTGGCTTGGCGGTCACGTCAACGGCAACCGTCGCCGTGGCTGACAAACCCTGCGCATCTTTCGCGGTCAGCGTGATGACATGTGCGCCAATCGCGAGCGTACTCGTACTGAACGAAGCGCCGTTGCCAATCGCGCCAGCAATGCTGCTCGTCCAGAGCATCGACGTGCCAGACAACGCACCATCTTCGGGATCCGTACCTGTGCCGCTAAACGTCACCGCCGTTCCCTGCACCACCGACACACTCGCACTCGGCGAGGTAATCGCGGCGACTGGTGGTTTGTTGGCGGCAGTAATGGTCAGCGTAACACTTGACGACGACGTTGCGCCCTGGCTGTCTTTCGCCGTGAGCGTAAGCGTGTGCGTACCAACTGCAAGCGTGCTGATGCTGCCGGATTTTCCAGTGGCGAACTGACCACCGATATTGCTGGTCCACACCAACGATGCGCCGCTCAGCGCGCCGTCTTCAGCATCAACGCCCGCGCCGTCAAACGTGACCGGTGATCCCGCAACAACGCTTGATCCTGATGTTGGCGCTGCAATCGTAACGACCGGCGCTTGGTTCGGTGGGCTCAACACTGCCACCGAACTTGTGGTGGTGTTGGTGAGTCCGCCGGCGTCAGTAACGGTCAGCGAAATTGTTTTCGAACCGGCAGTCAGATACGTCGCGGTCGCGGTGCCACCAATAGAAGTCGCGATAACCGCACCCGGCATTGACCACGAGTATGAAACAACACCGATATCATCGGTTGACGTTGTTCGTTGAGAGAATTCGTTGATAATGTTAAATCACCATCATCAAGTAAATAATGAGTATTAGATTTACCTGGTGTATAACGTTGTTGCTTAGCAGAAACGACGGATGTCG
>JBDTTO010001004.1:0-1738 GCA_039930585.1 Gemmatimonadaceae bacterium | reverse complement strand
CTCCAGCGGCGCTGACAGTCGCAATTCCGTTGGACGAGGAGCCCCACGATACACCTCCCGTTGGCATTGCCGAGCCCGTCGCGTCGAATCCCGCCGCCGTGGCGGTGATGGTTTCGCCGACGCGCGCTGTCGGGCTGCTGAGCGTCACTTGAATTGTCGCCAGCACCGGGGCGGCCGGTCCTGTGCCGCCGTCAGAGCCGCCACACGCCGTCAGAACGGCAAACACCGCCAAAATCAATCTTTTCATAATCACACAGGTTGAGTTGTAAACCAGAATTGGTGATGCCAATACTAATCACTGCGCACTTTTCAGCACGACAGTGTGCCCTTGAGACTGCGCATCGATGAAGTCATAGTAAGTGTCGATCCATAACGAGCTCGTCAATAAATGCGTCCAGACCCATAGCTACCATGATCGACTCCAACTACTTCGATCGATGATACGTCAATGCTGCGGCAACACAATGTCGAAGCGCGTCCACGGGGACTTCATCCGCCACATCAAACACCAACGCGCGATTCCCCTCGAATTCAAAATCGTTCGGAAATTGAAATCGAAACGAATCCACCAACGTTGTCTGACAATTGAAGTACATGGCGTATTGCGATGGCGTTGATTTCTTCCAGGCAATACGAATCGTGCTGCCACTCTTGCTCTCTGACGTGAGATACGAGGGCTCGCCCCACTTGAGCGTTTCTTCCAGCGGACCGACACCGTCTGTGGCGGTGGCCGTCTGCAGAATAAATGCGCGCATCTCCAAAAGTTTTTTGCGTACATCAGCCGGATAACCCGCGAACACACGCGCAACGTCGGCGTTTGGGCTCTTTGAATGTGCACGCGAACTGCGCGTCACCGCGGACTGCCTCTTCGCAGGCCTCTTGGCCGAATCTCGTTTGGCGGGTGTCATACGTTGGCGTTTGGCAAATCAACGGTGAGGCCCAACAACTTACTAACGGCGGCGCGATAACTGCGGCTTAACTTGAGTTTTGTACCGTCGCGCAACACGACAACGTACTCTCCGTGAAAATACGGTTCCATTTTGGCAATGCGTTCAACATTCACAATGTGTGAACGGTGAATGCGCACAAACTTTGACGGATCAAACATTGCGAGTACTTCCCCCATCGATTTTCTGAGGGAATGCACAACTTTTCCTGAATGCAACCTTACCACATCGCCGGATGCCTCCACGTAGTCGACATCCGCAACCGACACGAAGTGTATCGTGCCGTCAACTGTCACCGGGATTCGCTGGACGGCCGAGTGGGTGTTTTCGGGAACGGCGTGTCCATTGACACTGCGCATCAATCCGCGCACTTGCTCGCCAAACTCACCCATTCGCGTTCGTTCAACATGTTCCGCCACTCGATCCAATGCCTGACGCAATCGAGTTTGCTCAACAGGCTTGAGCAAGTAGTCCATCGCGCGAGCATCAAACGCCCGCACTGCATGTTTGTCGTGCGCCGTGACAAAAACCACGAGCGGCATGGCGACGTCACGCGTTTTTTCGAGCAGCGCAAACCCATCGAGCAACGGCATTTCCACGTCAAGAAACAGCACGTCGGGCGAGTCGGAACGAATGGCCTGCAGCGCAGTTGGCACATCTGCAAATTCGCCAACGATAATGACGTCAGGCTCACGTTTCAGGCGAAGTCGCAATCCCTCACGGGCCAGCGGTTCGTCATCAACAAGCATTACGCGCAAAAGCGTCTGTGTCATGCGACCGCGGTTGCCAGT
>JBDTTO010001003.1:0-1741 GCA_039930585.1 Gemmatimonadaceae bacterium | reverse complement strand
TGGCCGCTCACCCAGCCAGATGACGGAAATCAGGGCAACCAATGCGGGCTGCAGATTCACCAGCGACACCGACGCAGCGACGCTCGTAAAAGTGAGCGACACATTCCACGACCAGAAATGCAGCGCCAGCATGACGCCGCCCGCCCCTGCCAGCAGGAAATCCGTGCGGCCAAGCGTGGCCCATTTCCGCCAGCTACCCGAAAGCAGCAATGCGATTCCCACCAGCACAATTGAGAATCCCATGCGCCAGGTTGCGATCACCAGCGGTGACGCCGTCGACAATCGAATGAGCGGTGCCGCGAACGAAAAACCGACCACCGACACGAGCAGAACCAGCAACGGCGAGGCGGGCGGTGTTTTTTGCGGCGCTGTGGGAGCGGTCATGTCGCGCAAGATAGCCCTCACCGCGGATCATGTCCCACGTTTGCATGGCCTTTGGACCGCGCCGTCGCGCGATACGCAGTGGGCTGGTAGTTTCCGCGACCATGACTCATCTGCACTCAAGCACCGCGCGCCAGATTCGCAAATCATTCAATAACACCGCGCGATGAGCGACCACTCGATACCAACGATCGCGCGCGAGCGATTGGTCACGCTGTTGACCGCGGCCGCGCAACAGCACGTATTGATCATTGGCGACGCGATGCTCGACGTGTATCTGCGCGGCACGGTTGATCGCATCTCACCCGAGGCGCCCGTTCCCGTTGTGCGCGTAGACGAACGCCGACTCGCACTTGGCGGTGCGGCCAACGTCGCGCAGAATGTCGCCGCACTTGGAGCCGGTTGTGATCTCGTGGCCGTCGTTGGCAGCGACGCGGGTGGATCAACGCTGCGCGAACATTTGAATTCGGCGCACATTCGCGAGCGCTCGCTGGTCACCATCAGTCGCCCTACGACCACGAAAACTCGCGTGATGGCGCGGTCGCAGCAGTTGGTCAGATTTGACGAAGAAGTTGACGCGGATTTGAACGCAAACGAAATCGCGCTGGTGCTGGCGGCAATCGAACGCGCGATGCCGGATGCAACTGCACTTGTATTCGAAGACTACAACAAAGGTGTGCTGGTCCCGTCGGTAATCGAAGGCGCAATCGCGTTGGCGAAAGCACGCAATTTACCAATCGTAGTTGATCCAAAATTCCGCAACTTTTTTGCGTATCGCGGCTCGACAGTGTTCAAGCCAAATCGGCGCGAACTTGAGAGCGCATTGGGCGCTGCCGTCGATCTCGATCATCCGGAAGCATTACCACAAACATTTCAACGTCTGGGCGTCGAACATCTGCTTCTCACCCTCGGCGAACGCGGAATGGCGCTTGTTGCGGCGGATGGTGTCGTCCATCGCGTTCCAACAACCGCGCGCGAAGTGTACGACGTCGTTGGCGCGGGAGACACCGTGACCGCATATCTCGCAACGATGCTTGCGTCGGGAGCAACAGCACTTGAGGCGGCCATTGTCGCGAATTACGCGGCGGGTGTTGAAGTCGGAAAACTTGGTGCAGCCACCGTGACTGCGGAGGAAGTACTGGAAGCGTACGACGAGTACATCGCCGGCTGAATCAAGTGTTGACCCGTTGCAAACCTTGCATCAGGGTTGCCCAGTTGCAGCGGCCCGGCGACATTCCAGCGTTGGACGTGACATCGAGAGGTGTGACGGAGGGCGAAAACAGTCGGGCCGTTAGCTTAGTTGGTTAAAGCACCGGACTCATAATCCGAGGATCGTAGGTTCAAGTCCTACACGGCCCAT
>JBDTTO010001002.1:0-1744 GCA_039930585.1 Gemmatimonadaceae bacterium | reverse complement strand
CGTGCACACCGGTCAGCATTATGACGCGGGTATGTCGGACGTGTTCTTCTCCGAATTGGGTATTCCGCACCCCGACCACAACCTGGGCATTGGCAGTGGTCCGCAGGGTGCGCAAACCGGTCAGATGCTGGCCGCGATTGAGCAGGTGCTGATTGATGAGCGTCCGGACATTGTTGTCGTGCTGGGCGATACCAACAGCACGTTGGCGGGCGCACTGGCGGCCGCGAAGCTGCACATCCCGGTGGCACACGTTGAAGCGGGCCTCCGCAGCTTCAATAGAAACATGCCCGAAGAAACCAATCGCGTGATGACTGATCACTTGAGCGAATGGTTGTTTGCGCCGTCCGACGTTTCTGAAAAGCAGTTGGCCGCGGAAGGTATCACGCGAGGTGTGCATGTGGTTGGCGACATCATGCTGGATGCGGTCAATCAGCAGCGCCCGCGCGCGCTTAAAACCTCACGCATGCCACACGCACTTGGTTTGACGCCGGGCGACTATGTACTCGCGACCATTCATCGCGCTGAGAACACCAATGATCGCGATCGGTTGAGTGCGATTTTGTCTGCGCTTGAACAGCTCGATCAGAACGTGGTGTTGCCGTTGCATCCGCGCACGCGCGACAAACTCGCGTCGTTTGATCTTCTTGTGCCAAAGAGCATTCGCGCGATTGATCCGGTTGGATATCTGGACATGCTCGCGCTGCTTGGTTCGGCCGCTTGCACCGTTACCGATTCGGGCGGGGTGCAGAAAGAAGCGTATTACGTTGGCGTTCCGTGCGTGACTCTTCGTGAAGAAACCGAATGGGTTGAGACCATTGGCGCTGGCTGGAATGAACTGTGCGCGCCGAATGCGAGCGCGCTTAAAGATGCGGTCGCGCGTATGACGTCACCGCGCCCGGCGCAGATTCCGCTGTACGGCCATGGCAATACGGCCGAACAGATTGCCGAAATTCTCTGCGCTGCGTGAGGAACTGAGACTATGTGCGGAATCAGCGGCGTGATGAGTTTGGATGGACGACCAGTGTCTGCGCTGGCCGAACGTCTCAATTTGATGAACGAATTGCAGGCGCACCGTGGCCCCGATGGCGAAGGACGTTGGATACATCCCTTTGCCGTTGTTGGATTGGGACATCGTCGCTTGAGCATCATTGATGTTGCGATGGGCGCACAGCCGATGCGTGACGTTGCCAGTGGTTGCGTGATTTCGTACAACGGCGAAGTCTACAACTACCGCGAGTTGCGCGAAGAGATTGGCGCGAGCGAGTTCCGTACGAATTCTGATACTGAAGTGATCCTGCGCGCGTGGCTGCGTTGGGGTCCGGCGTGTGTTGAACGTTTGCGAGGCATGTTTGCGTTTACCATCTGGGATCCGCGCGAAGGCGTGTTGTTTGCCGCGCGCGACCGGTTTGGCGTCAAGCCGTTCTACTACACGGATCACGACGGTCTCTTTCATTTCGCCAGCGAAGCGAAAGCGTTGCTGCCATTTTTGCCATCCGTTGAAACCAACGTTGATGGCTTGCGCGACTATCTCGCGTTCCAGCTCTGTCTCGCGGGCAAGACCATGTTTCAGGGCGTGAATGAACTGCCCGCTGGTCACACGCTCACGGTCAAGAACGGCAAGATCACGATACAGCGTTACTGGGAAGTGTTCTTTGAACTGGATTTCTCGCACACGGCTCGCTGGTTTGAAGAGCGCACGCGTGAGTTGCTTCGAGAGATACTCGGTGACGTTCGTGACGTTGTC
>JBDTTO010001001.1:0-1748 GCA_039930585.1 Gemmatimonadaceae bacterium | reverse complement strand
GTTTCTCTTTGTTGCAGTTAACGCAACGCTTATTCGAACGCGCCGCCCACCGGCATCTTTCTGATCAACAACCACGGGCTGCCGTGGCTGATGCTGTTGGTCTGCGTTGGCTGACCCTTCGCATCTCCACCGGTGCCGTGCATCTGCCATTCCTTCGGACCCGTAATACCATCGAGGCCTTTCCAGAAATCGGTTGTGATCGCGTTGTACGTCACGTCGGTAACCTGACGCGTGATCTTTCCGTTTTTCACTTCCCAGAAGATGTGTCCACCAAACTGGCCGTTGTAACGCTGCTGATCGATTGAATACGAACCGCGGCCGTCAATGATCACGCCGTTCTTGATGTCAGCAATGAGATCTTTCTTGCTTGGTGCGTTGGCCGGACCTGGCTCGACATGCACGTTAGGCATGCGAAGGAACGGATAGTCGCGCCACGTCGTTCCGAACGTGCAACCCTTGCTGGTTTCCTTATCGCCCATGAGATGCGCGGTTTCACGATTGGTGGTGAGACCAACGAGTACACCGTCGCGAATGAGCGGCCACTTCTGCGTTTTGACGCCGTCATCGTCGTAACCAACCGTGCCAATACCCGTGCTGGTTTTATCGGCCGTGACGTTAAACAGCTTGCTGCCGTATTTCAGCTTGCCAACATCTGAAATTTTGACAAAGCTCGTGCCCGCGTAGTTGGCTTCGTAACCAACAATGCGATCGAGTTCGGTTGCGTGCGCAACGATTTCGTGAATGGTGAGCATCGCGTGTGACGGCGAGAGGAACAGATCGCGCAATCCGCTTCCGCCCAATGGCTTCGCGGTGCACATCTCAACCGCGTCCGTTGCAACCTGCTCGGCTTCTGCGAGAAAGTCGGTGTTCTCGGCGAACTCCCAACCACCCGTACCCGGAACGCCCGGATAATTCCGCGTCTTCGTGACTTCGCCAACCTTTGCAGTCACGCTCATCGTTGGCGTAGTCGTGAACAGTTCCTGCTCGATGTATGAGCCTTCGCTGCTCGCGTAGTAACGCCACTCGTAACTGCAATTGCAGCTCACGTTGACGCGCGTTACGCCCGCAATCTTTCCTGCCTTGTCGGCAATTTCCTGTGCCCACTTTTGCTTGTCGGTCGCAGAAACTGTCTGCGGATCCTTGAGCATCGGTGTCTTGTAGTTGACCTGATACGCCTGATTGGGCGACAGCTTGAGGTCGGTCTTTTTTGCAATCGAACTGGCCTTGGCCACTTCGGTGGCAACGCGCGTGACGCGACGCAGCTCGTCTTCAGTCACGATGGGGCTTGATGCAAATCCCCACACGCCGCTGTGAATGACGCGCACACCAAATCCGGCCGCTTTGCGATCAGCATCCGTTGGAATGCCTTGCAGTCCACCGCCGCCGCGGCCACCAAATCCGCCGCCTCCGCCTCCACCGCCGCCAGCACCTCGGCCACCACCACCACCTCCGCCGCCGCCACCAGCGCCGCGACCACCGCGACCGCCACCGGCCGCCGCACCTTCCGCCGCCGTCTGGAACGTTGCGGTTCCGCCGCCAAGTGACGACTGCATCGTGAAACGCACGTCGGCGTAGCTGCATCCGCCCATCTTGGCTTCGCCAAGGACGATGTCAGCCATGCCTTTGAACTTTGAAGTCATCGCGTCGCGCGTGGTTGCCGGTGAATCGGCAATCAGCTGCTTCACGAGGTCGTTCGAATACATCGAAAGGGCGGCGGTTGCGCCTAGCCCCTTTACGAAATCGCGCCT
>JBDTTO010001000.1:0-1750 GCA_039930585.1 Gemmatimonadaceae bacterium | reverse complement strand
TGTGAGCTGATCATCAATCACATCGGGATGATCAATTCCAAGCAGCAACTTTTTTGTCGCAACGCCAGCACGTAGCAACGACTCCGCCGCAAACGTATTTCCCAACTGCGAGTAGGCATTGCCAAGATTGACGGCGCTGTTGGCTGTTTCGGGATGCTTTGCGCCAAACATCGCGAGATGCAGGTTGTACGCATCCTGATATAACGGAACAGCATCGGCGTATGCGTGTTCGTCGCGCAACACGTGCGCAAGGTTACGTGATAATTGCGCGATACGCGCGGAATCAATCGGCCGACGGGCACGTTCGTCGACCAGCAGTTTGCGAATGACCTGATCGGCTTCTTTCAGACGGCCCTGACGCTGCAATACTGCGCCCAGCAAACTGATTGCCGAGATGTAATCGGAGCGTTTTGCGCCAATTCGCGAAAAGATATCGATCGCCTGTCGTGTGTACTTTTCTGCTTCATCCGCACGTCGCTGACTGAGCCGCACCGACGCCAGGTACATCAGTGATGCCGCCACCTGCGAATCATTGGGCCCGCGTGCGGTACGCCAGAGATCCGTCGCTTGTACTGCAAGGTCACCAGCGCGATCCCAATCGCCGAGTCCGAAATACGCAGGCGCAATTGAATTCAAGAGATGCGCACGAACTTCGGGTCGATCGGCTAATTCCGACTCAAGCATTTTCGCACCGCGATCCAGCGCCTCGCGAAGTGTCGGAACGTGACCACTTGGCTGATACGGATCCGCACTCGAAATCAGACCGGTCAGGAACTCAGTAACTTCGGTTGCCTTGTCGCGTTCGTCGGTGAGTTTCACTGCTTGCTCACGTAATTCAATCGCCTGCGCGCGAAGTCGATTGGACTGCAGCGAAGTGACGATGGTGAACGCGATTACCAACGCAGTACCGGCTGCGGCAATTGAACTTCCAAACGCGTGACGCGTAACGAATTTGCGAATGCGATAAGCTGTTGTGTCGGGACGCGCCAACACCGTGCGCCCATCGAGGTGCCGACGCAAATCCGCGGCCAGTGCATCGGCAGTTGGGTATCGACGTTGCTGATCGACATGCATTGCGCGAGCAACAATCGTGTCCAGGTCACCCTTCAGTCGCCGATGTAATCTTGCCAGCGTCGTGCCGCGCGCTGCGGCAACCTTCGCTCCAAATTCTTTATCGAGGTCGTCTCGCTCCGGCGGCAACAGCAGCGCTGCTGAGAGTCTTGTGCTTTCGCGTGGTAGTTGTGCGGACAGCAATACGTGCAATAACACACCCAGCGAATAGATGTCGCTTGCTGTGGATGGGCCATCGCCGCGCAACTGTTCGGGAGCTGCGTACGCAACCGTCATTGGTTGTGCACCCGGTCGCGTGAATGCGCTACTGTTTGATTCGTCTGCGGCCAGAAGCTTGGCAATGCCAAAGTCCAGCAGCTTCGGATCGCCACGTTCCGACACCAGAATGTTGGCTGGCTTGAGATCACGGTGAACAATCAGTCGCGTGTGCGCGTGTTGCACGGCTTCACATACGCGACAGAACAGCTCGATGCGTGCTTCAATTGGCAGTGTGTGTGCATCCGCCCACTGGTCAATTGATACGCCCTGCACGTACTCCATGGCGAACCAGGGCAAGCCGTCGTCAACACCGCCATCGAGCAAGCGCGCAATCGCGGAGTGTTCGAGTGCGGCGAGAATTCTTCGCTCGTCACGAAAGCGTCGCACACCCACTGCATCGAATGCGATGGCGCGATGCATG
>JBDTTO010000999.1:0-1751 GCA_039930585.1 Gemmatimonadaceae bacterium | reverse complement strand
TGTGGACTGCATTGCGCGACACGATACTGGCTGCGCAGCTGGCACTGCAAGGTGACAGCAACACACTCCAGACAGACAGATTTCGTTTTATTGCAACGCATGGTGCGGCGATTGGCCGTGGCATAAATCGCCTTCGTGTTGCCTCCAACTCAATTGACACAACGTTGCGCGCGGTGTGGCGTTCTCGCGCGGCAACAGTGTTTGATGCTGATGCGTTCGACGCCACTGCGTACGCACCGACATTTGCAATGCAGCCCACTGGCGAACTGATTGCATTGGGTGAGCGGCTGTTTCGTGACCCACGATTGTCGGGGCCGGGAACGCGCTCCTGCGCAACCTGTCATGTGCCGGCGTTGGCGTTTACTGACGCACGGCCGAGGCACAGTGCCATGGGGAGTGATCGTCGCATGTTATCGCGCAACACGCCAACGCTGCTCAACGTTGCATTGCAGCCAAACTTCTTTGCGGACGGGAGTGCCGCAACTCTCGAAGATCAGATTCGCATTGTCCTCTCAAGTCCGATGGAGATGGCAAGTTCTCCTGAGTTGGCAGCGCAACGAATCAGCGCGGACACTGCATATCGCTCGGCATTTACCCGTCTCAAAACGGGATCCGACAGCAACGCAATTGCCGAAGCGTCGTTGCGCTCGGTGCTGGCGACATACATACGCTCGTTGGTAACGTTGAATTCGCGTTTTGATCTTGCAATGCAGGGAAACGCGGGTGCGATCACGGATCAGGAACGGCGCGGATTCAATCTGTTCATGGGCAAGGCGCGTTGTGGCACGTGTCATTTCGCGCCGCTCTTTAGCGGCGTCGCACCGCCGGCGTATCTAAAATCCGATCCGGAAATTATTGGAGTACCCATACACGCGGATACAGCACGCGCTGTGATTGATCCGGATGTGGGGCGAGCGGGCGTTGATAACATGGCGGTACATCGACATGCCTTTAATGTGCCAACGCTTCGCAACATTGCGCGCACGGCGCCTTACATGCATAACGGCGCGTACGCTACGCTTGAGCAGGTCGTGGATTTTTACAATCGCGGCGGTGGAATCGGCATTGGCGCGACTGTGCCGCTACAAACATTGTCGTCAAGACCGCTGCATTTAACGGTCGAAGAGCAGCGCGATCTTATCGCATTCCTGAAAACGCTAAACGACCGCGCATTCGAGAATTGAATGCGCGGTCGCGGCGATGGTGTTTCGAATTGGAATCGTTTCTGAAAGAAAGCGTCGCGCCCTCTTGCGAGTACGACGGTGGTTTAGAAAACGGTGATTGTGCCTTGCACGTGGCCGCTCAGCCCTTTCGAATCCTTCGCGATCAAGGTGTAGGTGTAAGTGCCGCGCGGAAGCGCACGGGTTGTGAACGAACTGCCGGATCCGATTACCGAACCCGAGCCGGCTTGAATCGTCCAGCGCAGATTGGCCGCAGGCACAGGACCGTCTTCCGGATCAAGCGCACCACCGGTAAACGTTACCGGAGAACCAAACGCAACGGTCGATCCACTCGCTGGCGCTGTGATCGTGACGACGGGTGGCTGATTGGTGGGTGTAGTCTGCGTTATTGTAACTGAACGTGAGACGGCGTTGGTTGCGCCTTTTGAATCGGTAACCGTCAACGTGATTGTGTGTGTGCCGACCGAGAGGTTGCTCTTGGCAAACGACACACCCGTTCCGATTGCGCCATCAAAGTTGCTGGTCCACGCGAGCGAAGCGCCGCTTAATGCGCCGTCTTCGGGATCGCTG
>JBDTTO010000998.1:0-1752 GCA_039930585.1 Gemmatimonadaceae bacterium | reverse complement strand
GCTGGAGGCGCCGGAAACTTCGCCCAGACATTCACACTCGCGCCGGGAGCGATGATCCAACTCGGTCTCCTGGGATTGATTGTCGCGTTTTCGGGCAATCGACTGCGGATCGCGAAGAATGCAGGCGAATCGTCCGACGTTTCCCAACCACAACTCAAGTGAGCAAACAGATGAAATTCAGACTCGCATCAATCGCGACCATCGCGATGGCATTCGGCGTTACGACCGCCGCGCACGCCCAGCTTGGGCGTCAGCAAGGACTGCTTGAACCAAACGTTGCAGCGGACAGTGCGCTCAAGGCAATTTCACTTTCAGATCCCGCCATCGCTGCACTGAAAGCCGCACGTCCCATTCTCAGTGTTGTGGCGTTGGACAGCATCCTTGGTGCACAGTCGCTCACCAAGCCGCAACGCGCCGACTTGTACAAGAAGATGTTCGTGCATGTCGACATCAATCGCGGTGCAGATGCCGAGTTCATGTTGATCCCGGGAATGGACGCGAAGAAGTTGGCCACGATCAAAGCGGGGCGCCCGTGGAAGTCGTTTGACGCACTGGGCGCGGCATTGTCCAGCACCGAGCAATACCTGTTCATTCCAATCGACTTGAACACGTGGACCGATCCGATCATGGATTCTTTCGCGAGCATTGGCGTTGGCACGCGTCAGTGGAAGCGCGAATTTGCGGAGTATCGCCCGTGGACGTCGATGGAACAGTTTGAGCGCGAGATTGGCAAATATCTGCGCGCCAAACCCACGGAACTGAAGCGTCTCGAACGTTACGTGATCATCAACAAATAGGCACGAAGGTCGGTCCTTTTCGAAGTGCGACTACCGGCGGTTCAATTGGTACATGCGCACTTCGGGAAGGTCCGCGTTCGCTTCAATGTAGCGGCCAAGTACGTAATCTTTGCCAATTTCGAACACTTCGAGTGTGTTGGGCAATGCCAGTTCCGTGAGTTGTTTTCCAGTCCGATCAAATACCGTCCAAATAACATTCGTGGTGCCGGATATCGCGTAATCGCGCACCCAGAGATTCTGGTCGATGTCGACCAGTAGTTCGCGATAGGGCGGGAGCACCTTTGGCAACGGCGCCGCTTCGTAGTTTGCTTCGACCTGTTTCCTCATCTTCTTCGCAACCGATGGGCCTACCATTTGCAAAAGACGGTCGATGTCGTCTGTTATATCCTGTTTTGTAACCGCAACCGGCTTCACCGACTTCGTGATTGACGGCAGCGGTTTCCCATCGAGCGTGAAAACCTTGATTTCGTACGTTTCACCTTCGGCGACGTATACGCGGTCATTTCCGAGGGCCAATCGCGTGTCGTGACCGAGCGGCATGGAACCATATTCAAAACGCTCGGCACCTTTCACCGTGGCGATCATGTGCCCGCTGGATGAGTCGCCTGCGGAGACCCAAACCGGCACGGGCGATCGATTGGGTTTGCCGGCGGTTGGTGGTACATCTTTTGGCCAACCATTGTGCACAAACATCGCGTTTTGATTACAGGCGGAACGATACGGCTCTCCTTTGCTCACGCCCATTCCAAACCGGAATCTGCGAATGAACGTGCCATCGGTATTGAAAGCTGAAATGTTTCCGTTGCCTTCAATGACAAATATTTCCTTGCCACAGCGATAGGTGAAGAACGCTCCAACCATCTCGCCGGGCCCAGGTCCGTTGCGTCCAAATTTCTTGAGCACTTTTCCGGCAGGCGACATGATGTACATGGAATAGTCGTTGCGATCGCCGACC
>JBDTTO010000997.1:0-1753 GCA_039930585.1 Gemmatimonadaceae bacterium | reverse complement strand
GCGCCATTTGCCAGGCGCATGTTCGTTCGTATTTACCAGCGTGCGCTGATATTCGGGGCGCACCACTTCGCGCCACACTTGTGCCCAGCCCAGAAAGAAACGCTGCTCGGGTGTGAAGCCGTCAATTTTTTCGCGCGGCGTGGTGCGCAATGCTTTTTCCATCGCGGAATAGGCGACTGTGAGTCCGCCAAAATCTGCCAGGTTTTCGCCCAGTGTGAGTTTGCCGTTTACGTGTGTGACTGAATCAATCACGGTGTATCCGTCAAACTGTTTCACAACTTTCGCGGCCTGTGCGTTGTAGTTCGCGCCGTCGGCTTTCGTCCACCAGTCTTTGAGATTGCCGTCTTTGTCGTACTGGCGTCCCTGATCGTCAAAGCCGTGCGTCATTTCGTGACCGATCACCGCGCCCATCGCGCCGTAGTTCACAGCATCGTCGGCATCAGGATTGTAGAATGGCGCCTGCAAAATGCCTGCGGGAAACACGATTTCGTTAAGCTGCGGATTGTAATACGCGTTGACGGTTGGTGGCGTCATCGACCATTCCATGCGATCAACTGGTTTGCCAACCTTCGCCCAGTTGCGCGCGGACTCGAATGAATTCGCGGCCAGTACGTTTGCCGCGTAGTCGCCCGCTTTCACTTCGAGCTTTGTGTAATCGCGCCACGTATCGGGGTAGCCAATCTTGCGAACAAACGTGCCCAGCTTCGCGAGCGCTTCCGATTTTGTTTGTGCACTCATCCACGTGTTCGCTTCAATGCGCGCGTGCAACTCGTCCACAAGATTTCCAACAATCTTTACTGCGCGCGCTTTCGCTTCGGGCGTGAAGGCGGTCTTCACATATTCCTGACCGAGCAATTCGCCCAGGCGATTATCAGTCGATGACAAACAGCGCTTCCAGCGTGGCAGCAATTCTTTCGCGCCACTGAACAGCTGTCCGAACTTGAAATTTTCGTTGACGATTGGCGTGGTCAGCGAACCGGCAATGCCGTGCACCAGCGTCCAGCGCAACACGGTTTTCCAATCGGCAACAGGCACCGAAACCAGCATCGCGTCAACAGCTTTGATGAACTCCGGCTGTCCAACGTCAATCGAATACGATGCGGGCGCGCCCTGCGTGGAGAAGAACGGTTCCCACGACATGTTTGGCGCGAGCTTCTGCAAATCGGCCAGCGTCATCTTGTGGTAATTCGCGTTGGGATCGCGAAGATCGACGCGCGACTTTGACGCTTTCGCCAACGCCGTTTCGAATGTCAAAACCGTTTTTGCCTGCGCCGCCGCAGCGTCAGGCGCGTCGCCAATCAGCTTGAACATTCCCGTGAGATGCGCCACGTACGCGTCACGAATCTTCTGACTTTCAGCGTCGGTCTTGAGATAGTAATCACGATCCGGCAAGGTGAGCCCGGATTGTCCAATGCCAACAATAACCGACGTCGCATCCTTCGCGTCCTGCGTTGCGCCGTTGTACCACGGAACAAGTCCGGCGTGATGCTCCAACGTTGCCAACTGCTTCTTGAGATCATCGACGGTGTTGATGCCGGCGATGATATCCATGTCAGGTTTGAGTGCCGAGAGGCCCGCTTTGTCGATGGCCGTCGTGTCCATGCAACTCGCGTAGTACGCACCAACTTTCCACTCGGCGCTGCCACTGGCCGCTTTTCCGGTCGTCGCGTTGGCCGAGTACGTGTCGAGCAGTTTGTGAAGTTGATCGCGATTGCGATCGTTCAATTCTTCAAACGCACCAAATGAGGAGTAC
>JBDTTO010000996.1:0-1754 GCA_039930585.1 Gemmatimonadaceae bacterium | reverse complement strand
TTACAGACTTGCTCGCGGACACCGTGATTGAATCGGTATCGCTGTTTCCTGAAGGCTTATTGTCGTCTGCACCGATTTCTGTTGGCAAATACGCGAGATCAATGCTGCTTGTCGCGTGACGCGCTTTCAACGCGATGTGCCAACCTTCGGGCGTGCGCGTGTGAACGGATTCCGTTTGGTTGTATCCGACTCGGAATTCAGGGAATTCACGGTTGCCATGGATGGAGATCTCTGGTCGTTCGTTCGACCAACTCCATACGCCAGCGATCCGACCCGATGTTCCGTGCGCGCGAATCCAGTGAATGTGCGCGGGCTCAGCGCCGGGGGACCCGGGCGCAATCGCACGCCAAAGCGAGAAATCGCCGGTGGCAGTGTACAGCGCCACACACGGTGGATCGCCGAGGTGTTGAATGAGCAACGGGTGGTCTAAATCGAAGTATGGTAACTTGTCTTCATTCATTTGCCCTTTGCTTTGCTGCACGTCCGTCAGAAAGTTGAACCCGTCTTCCAGACCGCCGGCACCGCGAGCGTCTGCATCCATCCACCGACCGATGGTGACGCCGGCAACATTCCGCGCAATCGGCAAATCGATTTGCACTTCGCGATCCGCATCCCACTCAAGCAAATCGATGACGCAACCTTCGCCGGCGACCACGGTGCGTTGCATGTTCACGCCGGGCTTCACGTTCTCAACGCGTTTGCAAATCCACCCTGCTCCGCCACGATCTTCGAACGCAAGAAGTTTCGCGGGCACCGCATCCTGCGACGCGCCGTCAATCAGCGGTGCAGCATGTGCAAGTGTACTGCGATACCAATGCAGTGATGGATCGACGTAACTCCCGGTGCCCGGATCTTCCAACCAGCGCGAATGTTTATGCTGCAGCGTAAGTGCAAGGCGATCGGGATGCCCATGACCACCGCCGGTATGACCGCCTTCCAGCGCGATGTACATGTCGCCGCGTTCACGACGTAACACCGCCAAACCCTGCCGCGGCAAACACACACTTGCCGGCGACCATGCACTGCCCGCTACCAGTTCTGGCGATGCCATCAACAGTGCGCGCCACGACAAATCCGCGCGAGACAATGATCCCGCAGGTTCGTTGCGTTCGGCATCTGCAGTTGAATACGCGTGTCTCAGCTGTGGTTCAAGCGCCAATGACTCGTCGGCGTTGTACAATCGATGCAGCGTTCCCACCAACCGTTCATCGACACGCGCCTTCGGTTGCTGCAGCGAGTGCGCGTTGCCGAGCTCACACCATTCAGCAAATCGCCACTGACGGATGGAGACTTTGTACTGAGAGTCACGCCTTGATGGCAACGTGTCATCAGGCAGCACGCCAAGAAATGGCGTGACAAATCCGGCGCGATAACGCGACTCCAGTGCGTCAGGCAACGGCCGATTCAGCGCGCGCAGCAACTGCACGCCGTACCACAATCCGCGATGCGCGAACAGATGATAATTCTCGCCTTCATACCACGTACCATCGTCCAACAATCCGTTGGCAAACAAGTCGAACAGGCCGCGATCACTGTCAAGACGATTGGTAATTGCTGCATCGTCACCCAGTACGCGCGATGCTGAAAGAATTGCGACTTCATTCCACACTTGACGATTTGAACGGCCTTCATGAAATCCGGCAATCAAATCACGACTTGGTTTCACGAGTGCGTCGCGCACGCCATCCAGTGCGATTGCATCAATCGCGCTCACACCGGCTTCTTCAAGCAATGCGATGGCGTGACACAGATTC
>JBDTTO010000995.1:0-1754 GCA_039930585.1 Gemmatimonadaceae bacterium | reverse complement strand
CGATCGTGTCGGACAGTACGCCCATACGGAGTAGAATGCCGCTGGCGTTCACCGTTACCGCCAGTACTGCCTGCTGCAGACCCCGACTTCGCATGGTGGAAAACGATGCTGCAGAGCACGGCACAGGTTGTTACGCGCGTACGTCCGCGCACATCACTGGGCTGGGCCGCCGCGCGTGTTGATGCGCGCGATAGTGCACTGTACGATTGGGCTGCATCACCGGAATCTCCGGTGGATGTGATGGGCATTGTTGCATTTCCATCCTTCGCCGGACTCCCGGCCGTTGATGCGCGGTTACGAGCATTTGATCGGTGGCACACGCTGGCTGGACGCTACAACAGCACGCGTAGAAACTGGTTGATGGAAGCGGGTGGATTGCCGCGCGCACACGGAGACGCGTCGCAAACGCTGGCGGTCATGCAGGCACTCGCGTGGGGTTCGCGTCGCCCCTGGATTTCGGTAGCAATAATTGGCGATGCCAGCGACTACGACGCCGCAATCGGATTACGCGCGGCCGACGGTCGCCTGCGAAATGTTGTTGGTGTAGTGTCGCGCGCGTCGCGTGGAATGCGCGAAGCCGCAACGGGAGCGCGTTAGCTTCAGTTCTTCGCGTTAACGCGATACCGCACAACGCTCTCGACGCCAATTGAGTCGCGCTCTATGCCCCACCATGTAGCACCACGAATAGCGCGTGGTTCAAACGTCCACACAAATTTCGCACTGCCGGTTGGCTGGCCTTGCGCGTTGTAACCAATCCATTCGCGCTTTCCATCGGCATTTGGTTTGAGCGCAACCCACGCCGTGCCGTCATCGCTGCCCACAAGTCCATCGATACGCGGGCCCGTTTTCGCCGTCTGTGTTTCCGCCAGCAGTTGCGGCGCAAACGCACGATCCTGCGCAGTGCGCGGCGCCCAACTCAAGGCCAGTCTCGCACGCTGGTCGTCGATGGCGGTGGTGGCTTGCGCGGTGGGAAGCTTCTGCAGCGCAATAGAGCGCCATGCGCTTCCGTCGTAACGCCAAAGCGAATCCTGATCACTTTCCGCCACCAGAATCGAATTCGCAATGGTTGATACATGCGTGCGCGTACCCATCGGCACAGCGATGGCAGTGCCAAGCTTGCGCACGAAATTGATCTGCGGCCCGGCAAACTTTCGCAGTGTGTCGGCCTTTCCGGTTTTCCAGTTGAACGCAACCAATGACAACGGCCGCCGAAACACTCCGTTCACTTTGTACGACAGCGAGTCATTGAGAATGAGCACGCGAGAGTTTGGCAAACAGCCATTCACATCTCGCGAGTCAAATGCCTTCGGAATTGTGCGCGACGATAGCGGTTGCATCTTGTCGCCCACAACCGACAGTCGCGAGAGCGCGATATCGTGAACCAAAGTCACGCTGTCATCGCACAATCCGACCCACTGCAGCCGCTGATATTCCCCGCTGAGCGAACCCTTACGCCCGGCCCGTACGACGACCGTGCCCGCCGAATTGATTTGTACAACTTGTGCGGCCGCGGCATCTCCAACCACCACGGAACTATCGGCACGCAACGCAAGACCAACTACGTCCTGCATTCCTTCGGCGCCTCCATCGGCGCGCATTTCCAGCACCGCTTCTTCCTGCGGAATCGTTGACGCTACATCAACGGCATTCGCTCCGCACGCCAGCAACGTCAATGCGATGGCGCTGAAAGTAGTCCGATATTTCACAGCACTCACGCGATGACTCCGCGCACCACACCTTCAACGCGACGAAGC
>JBDTTO010000994.1:0-1755 GCA_039930585.1 Gemmatimonadaceae bacterium | reverse complement strand
TGCGCTGGCGCGCCACAGTCGCGTCCTGCGAGAGATCCCAACCTGATTACGCGGGATCAGGTCATCGCCGGAAATTATGGTAACGCATACGATGTCGTTCGCAGATTGCATCCGAACTGGCTGGTGAAACGCAGTCTGAACGACGCGAACAGCAATGCCGTGATTGTCACGTACGTTGACGGCGTTTCGTACGGTGACGTCAACTGGCTGAAAAATGTGCAGTCGAACGCCATCGATACTATTCAACGCATTGATGCGGGCACCGCAACCACGCGCTGGGGAACAGGACACAGCGAAGGCGTGATTTACGTAACCACGACCAAGCGGTCACCTGGCGGCAGCTCCACCGAGAATCGATAAACCGTTTCGGAAACGTACTCCTGACCAGGTCGAATGATGCTTGTCGGAAACGACGCCTGGTTTGGAGTGTTGGGAAAGTGCTGCGTTTCAAGTGCAATGCCAGCGTAGCGCGCGTAGGCACCGCCCTTGCCGGCCGGGACCTGATCGAGCTCGTTTCCCGTGTAAACCTGGATCGCGGGCTCGGTTGTGAGTACGTCCAGCGTGCGCCCGCTGTGACGATCGTGCAGTCGCGCTGCGTGTGTGAGTGCCACGTGTGCGAGCTTCACGTTCGTGAATGCTGCTCCACTCGGCGCGCGGTTTGGCGCTGATACATTCGACTCGTTGGCCGAAGGCGCAGTATCAAGCACGTAATTGTGATCGTATCCGCCGGCCAGCCGAAGCTGTTCGTCCGGGTCGCCAATGCGATCACCAATGCGACAGGCGGTGCGAAAATCGAATGGTGTATTTGTAACTGACCGCAATTCGCCTGTGGGAATCAACGTTGCATCAACGGGCGTAATAAACGACCCGCACACCATCAGCTCATGATCGAGAACATCGCGACCAACGCTTCCCGAAAGATTGAAATATGTGTGCTGCGTGAGATCGATTGGTGTGGGTGCGTCAACCGTTGCCCGATACCGCACTACGAATTCGTTTGAGTCATTGAGTGTGTACGAAACACTTGCCGTCACTGCGCCCGGGTAACCCTGATCACCGTCCGGACTGACAATGGAAAGCACGGCGCCTGATTCTTCGTCGCGCTCGAACAGCTTCACGGCCCACTCGTACGCACTGAACCCTCGAGTCCCGCCGTGCAGGTGATTGGGGCCGTCGTTCCGCGTTAGTGAGTAGTGCTTTCCATCAAGCGTGAATTCGCCGTTTGCAACACGATTTGCGTTTCGGCCCACCAACGCGCCGAAATAGAATCGATCATTCACATAGAGGGCGAGATCATCAAAACCCAGCACGACGTCGCCCATCGCACCGTTTGCATCGGGCACGAGCATCGAAAGGATGATTCCGCCGCGCGCAATAAAACGGACTTCCATTCCGTTCGCGTTCGTCAGCGTTACGAGCGATGAATCACCGGCCTCGCGACTCAGATGCACCGACGCCAGGATTGCGCGCACCGATGGCGTTTGACCAACACTTTGCACGCTGGTGGACATGTCCAATGTCAGTTACCCGGCGTAAATGCGTAGAGGCCAAACATCACGCCAACAAAACCCTGCGAGACTTTCGTGCTGAGCATGGTGCCGTCAGCTTCGTTCGCCAACAGCTTCCACCCGTCGGGTTTGTCGCCATAGAAAAAGTCGTACTTTCCATTGCGCGCGACAATCTTCAGATAGATGGTGCCGTCGAAGTTTTTGCCGAGTGGTTTTGATGCGAGAATTGTGGGTTCGTGTGGTGTTG
>JBDTTO010000993.1:0-1755 GCA_039930585.1 Gemmatimonadaceae bacterium | reverse complement strand
CACGCACCACGCTCAAACCCAATCCGCTGCCGCCAGTTGTGCCGTCATCACGATCGAGACGGACAAACGGTTTCCAGATTTGTTCGCGCTGTGATTTCGGAACGCCGTTGCCCTGATCGGTCACACTAAGCTCGAGCATGTTGCGCGCGGCGTGTTCGAGCTTGACGATGATGGTTTGTCCTTCGGGGCCGTATTTCACTGCGTTGTCCAGCAAATTCACCAACACCTGACGCACCGCGCCCGCATCCACAAATGCAACGGCGTGTGGCAACAGGACATTGTTGATCACCACCTGCTTGTTGCTGGCGATTGGCAGGAATGCATCCGTTGCTTCGCGCACAATCACAGAAACGTCGGTCACTTCGCGCGCGAGACGCGTGCCGTTACGCTCCGAACGCGAGAACAGCAAAATACTTTCCACCAGATGCGACATCCGCTCGGACTCGCGGTTGATAATGCGCAACCAGCGATTGCCCTGTTCCGGAGTTTTCGCGCGTCCCATCAACAACGTTTCGCTGAACATGCGAATCTGCGCGAGCGGTGTGCGCAGTTCGTGAGAAACTGCCGAGACGAAATCAGCGCGCGTGCGGATGAGGTCTTGCTGGCGACGCAATTGCACGATGGCCGCCGCCGCTGCGAGAATGGCGAGTACAATAACCGCGCCCAGCAACCAACGTTCGGTGCGATCAACCGCTTCGATCAGAAACGCTTCACCGCGATCACGACGCAAGATCACCGTGATCACATTTGTGTTGAGACTGGTGTCCGCGCGAAACGTCCCAACGAACGGCGAATTCGCCCACGCGGTGTCTTTCAGATTTGGGGTACTGAACGCGTCACCAAAATTGTCGTCAACGCGAACGGCCAGCACTTTGTTGGTAGGCAGCCACTCGAACAACGATTGTTCGGCACCACTCAAACTTTCCGGCACGGTTGAACCACGCGCTTCCGTGCTGTCTTTCGCAAACGCCTGCAGTGCGAAACTGTGCGTCTCCTCACGCCAATCAGGTCCACCAATACCTGGCGGCAGAATTGGCATGGTGGCCAGCGCGGCCAGCGCATTGCGATTCAAATGTTTGCGACGCGAATGCGTGACGCCATAAATCGCAACGACACCCTTTCCAACCACGCGTTGATGCGCGAAGACAACGGCGAGCTGATCGCCATTGGTGAGACCCACTAATCGCACGGCCGGAACCACAATGACAAAGTTCTGCTCGACAAGTTTGTCGCTGTAGCTGCGCACAGGAACGACCACGCGTTCGCGCAACGCCGAATCGCGCGCAAGCACACCCGCGAACTGTGGCTTTTCGTTGGAGTTGAGCAGAATGCGAAACGATCCAAACAATGTGTCGTCGGCCAGACCAAACGTGCTCAGTTCGCGCTGCGTGTGTTCGGTAAAACGCTCGAGACTCAACAGCGGCGCATTTGCCGGCAGCGCGGCCGTAACTGGCGCGACAAACCGCATGCGCTGCTCGGTGGCGGAGTGCAACATCTCGTCACGAAAAATGCGCGCCGAATAATCCAACGACTCAATCAACGACGCTCGGCGCGCCACTTCCTGCGCGGACCACGAACGCCACAATTGCGCGCCGGCAATCGTGACGGCGACCGCCAGTACCGCCAATGCGCCAACCGACAGCGCAAACCGGCGATCAAATACGGCCGGCTTACTCCCACGAAAGTTCACGACGCAATCATCCGGACGTCACCTCGACCACGTTGCGTAGGCACGCAATTCATGCAACCGCGAGC
>JBDTTO010000992.1:0-1756 GCA_039930585.1 Gemmatimonadaceae bacterium | reverse complement strand
CACGTTTACCGATTTGCTGGCCGTAAATCGCGCGGTGTCCGTGGTCAACTCTTCGACCTGAATGGCGTTGTTGCACACCGACAAACGTTGCTCACGCATCGTGCCATTGTCATCAACGAGCAGCACGCAGTAGGACGTTTCTCCTTCCGGTTCCACGTACGCGACGATAGCCGGTTTTTCGGAAGGCATCTGTGCCACCATCCCAATGCGAACAGCGCCATTCGTGATGCCAGTGGTTGTCAGTTTTACGGGCTTGCCGCCAAACTGCAGCGCGAATCTCGCGTACGCATCCAGGGTGGTTGTACCTTCGGGAATCTCCACCTGAAATGAATTCGCAATCGCACCGACATCAAATGCACCCAGCTGCTCGTGACGAATTGGCTGCGAAATTTTTTGTACACGATGTCGATACGTCACGCCCGTGCTTCTGGTCGGACCATCGCGACCATCCTTCGGATACCACTCACTCCACTCAAGATATTTCTTGCCCGGACGCGCCGGCAGACGAATGATAAATCCGGCATTCACAGAGTCGTTCAAGTTGATGTCGAGCGCACGATCTCCGCGCTCGGTGAAGACGAACACTGCGCCCGGCACGACCCAGCGACCGTCAACCAGCTTTGCATCTTCCTTCCACAACGCACCTTTCATGGATTTGCGCTGCACGTGATTCGACACTGATCCGAGCAGCAACGAACTCACGCCTGGAACTGCCGCAGGCGGTTGAAATTCATTTTCCGGAAAGCGTGCCTCGACCATCAACATCAACGGCTCGCCATCAATGGTTGGTGGGACGTGCGCGCGCAAACGACCGATTCCACCAACAAAACCGACAAGCGTCAGAATGGTCGCAACCGAATAGCGCAGCGCTTTGAAGAATCCAGGGTTCGGCATGGCTGCGACGACGCGCGATATCACGACGCCCGCAATCAATCCCACAACCAACCCCATCAGGGCAAAACTCAGTACGTAATAACCCGACCCGCCTTCGAACGACGACACGTTGAACCAGCGCACCGCCAGCGAGGCGATGTATCCGCTGAGCACGCACCCGATCGCCGCCGTAACAATTCCAGTGAAGATGGTGCCGAGCCAGTTCATCGTGCTCCTTTGAAAGTTCGGGTTTTTGCTCTCCCTTTTTACAGGGGCAACAGTACGGCCGCAAGTGACTCGCACCCCCCGCAGCCTGTGACGCCCGGCCACCCGTAATTGCGGCGGTTTGTGGTCGCCCCCTTTTGCGGCGTGAGTGCCATTCGGTACGTTCCGATAACCCGTGACGAGTAAGCTGAATGGAGCTCGGCAGATGATGAACCAATTGCGCAAGCTCTTTGTCCTTGACCCGGATTCCTGGCGGGAAGGGATGCTTGCGCTTGTGCTCAAAATCGGCGCGCTCTTTGGAGCGTTGGTCTACATCCCCAGCGCCTACCTTGCCGTGCGCGGCGGTCTCATGGGAATCGCGGTCATGGATACGATCGCCATTGTAATCGTTATTGCGCTGCATTTTCTGAAGAATATTCCATTCACGATCAGAGCGGTGGTGTTCTGCCTGGTGTGTTATGGATTAGGCGCGGGACTTCTGCATTGGGTTGGCTCCATCAGCCAGATCTACTTGCTGGGCGCTTCGGTGCTCGCTGTGCTCTTGCTTGGTGTGCGCGCCGGATTGGTCGCGGTCGCGATGACATCAATCACGCTGCTGGTGATGGGGCTTAATGGACTTGTTGCGCGTGAAATGAATGTGCCGCTGACCAACGACAAC
>JBDTTO010000991.1:0-1760 GCA_039930585.1 Gemmatimonadaceae bacterium | reverse complement strand
AAGACAACCGAAGCCGTGGTCATTTGCCTCTTGCCGCCACGCTAAACAAAGTGCTAAAACGCAATCGCCCGGGGGCTATCTCCCGGGCATTTTTGTTTTTGGCACCCTCGTATCCTCATGCTCGCGAGTTTGCCATGACTGCCACACTGAATACCGCTGCGTTCGCGTCCGTCCGCACAGCTGCATCGAAAAATGAAATTGCGTTAACCGATCGACCCAAACTTGGTGCACGTACGCGCGCGGTTCGCGCTGGCATTGCCACTGATTCGCAGTACGGCGCCGTAGTTCCGCCCATTCATCTGTCGTCGAATTTTTCGTTTGCCGGATTCGGACAGAAGCGCGAATACGACTACACGCGAAGCGGAAATCCCACGCGTTCGATTCTCGCCGATGCTTTGGCCGAACTTGAAGGTGGTGCGGGTGCAGTAGTGACGAGTACGGGAATGTCGGCCATCACTTTAGTACTTCAACTATTGAAGCCCGGATCAACGATTGTTTGCGCGCACGATTGTTATGGCGGAACGCATCGACTGCTCCAGGCACTCGCGGCGCGCGGGCAATTTCGCTGCGTATTTGTCGATCTCACCAAACCGTCCGCCGTCGCAGAAATTGTCGCTTCCGGTTGCAGTCTTGTGTGGATTGAAACACCGTCAAATCCGTTGCTTCGCATAACCGATATCAACACCGTTTGTCTGGCGGCGCATGCAGCGGGTGCGCTTGCAGTCGTGGACAACACGTTTCTGTCTCCGGCGTTGCAACAGCCGCTCGAACTGGGCGCAGATATAGCGGTGCACTCGACCACGAAATATCTGAACGGCCACAGCGATGTCGTCGGCGGTGCTGTTGTTGCCGCTGATGCTGCCGTTGTTGAATCACTGCAATGGTGGGCCAACTGTCTGGGTTTGACTGGTTCGCCGTTCGACAGTTATCTCACGCTGCGCGGCGTACGCACGTTGCATCCTCGCATTGCACTGCACGAAGAAAACGCGCAGCAGGTGGTAGAAGTCTTAACCAGTCATGCGGCCGTCTCGCGCGTGTACTATCCGGGGCTGGCCACACACGTGGGTCATCACATTGCGGCGCGTCAGCAATCGGGTTTTGGCGCGATGGTGAGCTTTGAACTTGACGGTGGAATTGCTGCGGCCAAGTTGTTGGTCGAGTCGCTTAACTGTTTTACGCTGGCCGAGTCGCTGGGTGGAGTTGAGAGTTTGATCGCACATCCCGCTACAATGACGCACGCCTCAATGGACGAGCAGGCGCGTGAAATTGCCGGAATTACGAATTCGTTGTTTCGACTATCGGTCGGATTGGAAAACGGCGATGATCTGGCTCGGGATCTGCGAAGTGCGCTAAACGCGGCGGCCTGAATGTTCGCGACGGCGTGACGTGCCAGACTAGGGTTTGCCACGTTTCACCAGCAGCAACGCGTTCCCCACCGCGCGCTCGCCGGTTGAGTCCGACGGCGCGTTCACCACGCGGCCGTCAACAACCATCGTCGTCGAGCCGCCGCCATCAAAGTTCATCGCTTGCCACGCACCCAGTTTTTTCATCAGAGCGGAAAGTTCGACGAGTGTTGCGCCGCCGCTGTTTTCGGAACGCCCATCTATCGTCAGCATGAACACGCGCGTGCTGTCCTTCGAAAAACCGATCGCGGTGCGCGGATGACGCGCCTCGGCATTTCGGGACAACGTGCCTTCGACGGTCGCAGCTTCGGACGCCACGTTGACTCCGTCTTTCAGAATGCGCGGCCATCCGCCAAT
>JBDTTO010000990.1:0-1774 GCA_039930585.1 Gemmatimonadaceae bacterium | reverse complement strand
CCTGAATGATGCGGTAGATGCGACCGTAGTCATCATTGCGCAGAATGACGGCAGGCGGTTGCGGCGTGGTGTCGTCGTAAATTTGTCCCGCACCATTTTGTGCAACGATTGCGCCGGGAATACGTCCTCCGCCCTGCGCCATCAAACGCAACGCGGGCATGTTGTCGCGAATGAGTGCGGTGATGCGCGCGTTCACCTGCTGCGCCGTGAGATGTCCCTCAGTAACCGTTGGCGGAGTTGCATTGCCACGACCTCCACCAAATCCACCGGGACCACCACCGGCGCCGGCACCCCGTCCACCGCGACCACCGGCTGCGTTTGCATCCTGCGGTTGATAGCGCGCTTTCGCTTGGTCATCCGGCGTGCGTTTTGCACGCTCATTGAAGTTGACTGGCGCGAGTGGCGGTACACCAACCATCACAATGCCACCTTTCACTTTCGGCGCCATTGTTGCGAGATACGCTGCGAGTTCGGCTTCAGTGGGATTTTCTGGCCCGACAACACTCACAACGGTTCCGCTCACAGTGCCCTTCGTTGAGGGCGACCACGGATTCGCTTCGAACTTGAGATTCGCTTTCACCGGCGATGTGATGTAACCGGTGGCCTTACCCGGCAACCAACCAACACCGCGCCACGTGAACGGCTCGAGGTGCGCGTTTTTCATGCCCCAATCGGTCATCGTTTTCACGGCCCAATTCGCGGCCGCAACATGATTGGGCGAACCGATGGGACGCGGACCGTACACGTCGGCCAGATAGTGTTCGATCCACATCAACTTCGAACGATCCGTGCCTTCGCTCCGGATCTTCGTATTCATGGCGTCGTCAATTTTTTCGACACCCTGCGCCGACGCTGTCACACTGAATGCTGCGACGAGCATCGGCACAATCAGCCCTCTTAACGTCCTTCGATACATCAGCCACTCCTGTAAGAATGAAAAAATCTTGCGGCTGAAGTGGCGGGACACTGCGCCGGATACCGAACCATTTACAACATCACACCGGATTCCACGCCAGCGCGAGCAACGGCACCACCACATCGCCAGCTTTCGCCTTGATCACAATCTCTTCCAGCGACTCGCTCTGCGAATCAAACGACGCGCCCAGCGCATCAATCTCGCTTTGCAACTGCGCTTCAAGATCCTGATACTGCGCCGTGATGGCCTGCACGGTTTCGCCAGCGCGCGTAACGTCGCCACTCTGACGCGCCACACGACCCGCACCACGCGCAGCGGTTCCCACTTTGCTGATTGTTCCTGCACCAACTTTTCCGCGACCGAAGATCGCGCCGAGTACCGCGCTGCCAACCGAAATCATGGTGTCCATCTTCGCCTGACTCGCCTGGGCCTGCTCACGCGTCACCGACTGCTCGGCCTTACGCAACCGTTCCTGCAACGCGCTCAACTTGGTCGCGTACTTTCCCCGCAACTTCTCAATCGCGGTATCACGCTGCTCCCGCGAACCAACTTGCAACCGAATGCGAAAATCGCGTTCGCTCTCGCCTGCATTTGATATCTGCTTCGTAGACGGACTCCGAAACAGCGTAATGACTTCGTTGGTCGCAATCCATTTCTGCAACGCTTTGCTCCAGACGGGATAACTCTTGGGATTCGCTGCGAGCTTGGGAACTTCACCAAACGTCGCATTGTTGCGCGGTCCGCCTTCCAACACCGAAGGATCGATATCGAGTCGTTCACCCGTGCCCCAATCCATCGCGATCGGTCCGTCATCAAGCGTGGTCAGCAACACCACGCGTCGTTGGTCGGTGATGTTGT
>JBDTTO010000989.1:0-1776 GCA_039930585.1 Gemmatimonadaceae bacterium | reverse complement strand
GTTGCTGGTCCACGCGAGCGAAGCGCCGCTTAATGCGCCGTCTTCGGGATCGCTGCCTGTCCCGTTGAACGAAATGCTTGTGCCTTGCAACACGCTTGTGCCGTTTGCTGGCGACGTGATCGACGCCGTTGGCGACTGATTCGGTGGCGGCGACGTAACAACGGTGATCGTGCCCTGAACGTGCCCACTCTGCAGTTGCAGATCCTTCGCGATCAGTGTGTACGTATATGTTCCCAATGGAAGCGTCGTCGTTGTAAACGAATTGCCCGATCCAATTAGCGCACCCGAGCCGGCCTGAATGGTCCACTTGAGACGTGAGGCGGGCACAACTCCGTCTTCCGGATCAATCGCGCCGCCGGTAAACGTTACCGGCGTACCAACCACAACCGTCGATCCGCTGAGAGGCGCTGTGATGGTTACAACCGGCGGTTGATTGGTTGGTGGAGTTTGTGTGACTGTTATCGAACGTGAACTGGCGTTGGTTGCGCCTTTGGAATCCGTTACCGTCAGCGTGATGGTGTGCGTGCCCAGCGAGAGGTTGCTCTTCGCGAATGACGCACCCGTTCCAATGGCGCCATCTATGCTGCTGGTCCACACGAGCGATGCGCCGCTTAATGCGCCGTCTTCGGGATCGGTGCCTGTGCCCGCGAACGAAACGCTCGTGCCTTGCACAACGCTGCTGCCATTGGCCGGCGATGTAATTGTGGCCGTCGGCAATTGATTCGTTGGCGGAGTAACGCCGACGCATGTGGACGAACCTGCATCATTCAGCGTGCTGCCCGCGATTGGCATGAACTGCCAATCATAGCTGGTGGGATGCAGCGTGACTTTCAGTACACCAAACGAATTGTTGCTGCGCACGATGCTGTTGGCTTTTGTTGTGCCGAGCGAACGCTGTTCCTTGCCGCCGGTGCCGACAACAAATGAGCGGATGCCGTTGGTGTTATCGAGAACACCCGTCGACGTCATCGGCGCAAAACGCTCGTAGTTGTGATCGTGGCCGGTAAGAATGAGATCCGCTTTCGCCACGTATAACGCGTTCCACAAAGCCTGCGTGGAGGCATCATTGCTGTGTTGCCCCGAGCTGAAACGTGGGTGATGCCAATAGGCGAGAGTGCACGCATTCGGATGCGCCGCAAGATCGGCGTTCAACCACACTTCCTGCGCCGAACCCACACCACAACCACCGACACTTCCACAATTGCTGTTGATGGCGATCAGATGCCACGTGCCCAGATCATAGCTGTAATAACCTTTGCTGCGATCACCGGCGCGACCGGTTTGCACGCCGACACCATTGAAGTAGTCGAAATACCCCGACGCATTTGCGGTCTGATATTCATGATTGCCAACGGACGGATACGTGATGGATTTGTATTGTCCCCAGGTTGGCCCGTACAGCGCGTTGTATTCCGCCAGCGTGCCGTCTTCGTATTGATTGTCGCCCAGCACAAGGACGGCATCCGGATTGATCGTGCCAATCAATGATGCGGTCTGTGCATGTACACACGCAGTTCCGCCCGGTGTGTTATTGCCACACACGATATCACCTGCAGCAACAATGACCGGATCTGAACTTGCAGATACATCATTGGATCGTTTGACTGACTCCGTTACTCGGGGATTTGGCGAATCGATGGGCGTGCAAGACGCGAATGCGACAAGAGCCGTCACTACTGCGGCGGCTCTTAGTGATACGTTGGATCGATGCATGGCGGGACGTTACGGGAATCGGATCAATTCAAGCGAAAAGCAACCCGTTACGATGTTTGTAAA
>JBDTTO010000988.1:0-1779 GCA_039930585.1 Gemmatimonadaceae bacterium | reverse complement strand
GGCAGCGTGGTGTTCACCAACGGTGTGTTTGATCTCATCCACCGCGGGCATGTTGACGTGCTCAACGAAGCGCGACGAGAAGGCGCAGCATTGGTTGTCGGGATTAATAGCGACGAGTCCGTGCGGCGTCTCAAAGGCGAAGAACGCCCAGTGTGTGCAGCGCCGGACCGTGCGTACGTGCTGGCCGCGCTTGAGGCGGTTGATGCCGTCGTCGTATTTGATCAGGATACGCCGCTCGAACTCGTGCAGCTGCTCCAGCCCGACGTCATTGTCAAAGGCGGCGATTATTCACCGGAGACAATTGTTGGCGCCGACATTGTGCGCGCAAAGAACGGACGCGTAGTTGTTGTTCCCATTGTTCCTGGTCACTCGACCACTTCCACCATCGAGAAACTTCGTGCCCTCTGAAACTCCTTCGTTTACTGCACGCGCTGGTCGCTCCACTCGTTCACTTCGCACAATTTCCATCGAACGCGGCGCTGCACCGTACGCCGAAGGTTCGTGTCTGGTAAGCTTCGGCAATACGCGCGTGCTGGTCGCAGCGAGTGTGGAAACGGGAGTGCCAGGTTGGCGAAAGGGCAGTGGCGAAGGTTGGATTACGGCCGAATACGCAATGTTGCCGCGTGCCACGAAAACGCGCTCACCGCGTGAACGTCAGCAGGTTGGTGGACGTACGCAGGAAATTCAGCGACTGATCGGACGCAGTGTCCGCGCCATGATTAACGATTTCCGTTTTGGTGAATTCACCGTCAAGGTTGATTGCGATGTGTTGCAGGCCGATGGCGGTACACGTACTGCCGCAATCACCGGCGCGTGCGTCGCCGTGACTGACGCCTTTGATTGGTTGGTACGCAGCGGTCGTGCAAGCGAGTCGCCAGTAAAGCGCCGTGTCGCAGCAGTGAGCGTTGGTGTCATCGATGGCGAACCACGTCTTGACCTCGACTACGAGGAAGATGTTCGCGCCGATGTGGACATGAACGTGGTAATGAGCAGCGAAGGCCGCTTTGTTGAAGTGCAGGGCACCGGTGAACACGGCACGTTTGCACGTGGCGAACTTGATGCATTGGTTGATCTCGCGGTCGAAGGCATTGTCACGCTTGACGTCATGCAGCAGGAAGCACTCGCCAAAGTGATCGTTGGCGCAGGCGCATAAGAACAAGCGTGTCCCGCGAAATCATTCTCGCAACGCGAAGCGTCGGGAAAATCCGTGAACTCGCGCCGATGCTCGGTGCGGTGGGATGGACAGTGCTGTCGCTTGACGACGCGGGCATTCCGCTCGATCCTCGCGAAGACAACCTTGAAGTGTTTGACACATTTGAAGCCAACGCGCTCGCAAAAGCGCGTTGGTTTTTTACGTTGTCCGCCGGCCGTCCCGTGCTCGCTGATGATTCCGGGCTCGCAGTCGACGCACTCGATGGGCGTCCGGGCGTGCGCAGCAAACGTTGGTCGGATCGAGCCGATCTCGACGGACAGGCACTCGATGACGCGAACAACGCGTTGCTGATTGCCACGCTTGATGCATCGGGCGCCGCTGAGCCGTGGACGGGACGCTATGTCTGCGCTGCCGCTTGTGTGGCACCACCAACGACGAGCAACAGCGAAACGATCGAGATCGTCGCCACTGGCGAGTGCCTCGGGTCAATCATTCGCGAGCCGCGCGGCACCCACGGTTTCGGATACGATCCGTACTTCATGTCTGCCGACTTCTCGCGCACTTTCGGCGAAGTCGGTCGCGAGGAAAAAGAGCAAGTAAGTCATCGTGGCAGAGCGTTCCGTTTG
>JBDTTO010000987.1:0-1784 GCA_039930585.1 Gemmatimonadaceae bacterium | reverse complement strand
GTACCAACGGCGGCGCCCGTGGCGGCACCGCCAACCAGCCAGCGCAGCGGTTTGGCGTCGCGGTGGTATGCGTGCGTTCGCGTCGCAACCTGCGCGAGCAACCACAATCCTCCCCCAAGCACGAGGGCGCCAGCAATTGCGCCGCCAACGCCGCGCCCGGCAATGCCGCCGAGCACAGCGCCGACGATGCCCGCACTCACGCCCCAACCGGCGAAGTTGCCCATGCCGATGGCGCGCATGTCCTTGCCTCCCAGAACACGCTGGCCGTCAGCCAGCGACTGGATCGCTTTGTCATGGTTGAGCCGAGCCGTGATCGCGGCGGCGATTTCGGAATCGTTCATGTCACTGGTGGCAAAAGGGCGCTGAGGAGACTCGTTGTGAAAGCATATCTGTTCGAGCCAACGGTCGCCAGCAACAGCACTTGTCGGATTTTACGTCACGATAATTTTCGCCGTCATCTGCGGATGCAACGAACAGAAGTACAGAAACTCACCGGGTGTGTTGAATTTCGTCGTGAATTTCTGATCGGTATCAAGCGTGCGTGACGACGCAAATTTTCCATTCGCGCTGATGACCAGATGCGGAACGTCGTCGCGATTGATCCACGTAACTTCGGTGCCTGCTTTGACCGTCGCGACTTTCGGGTTGAACTGAAAGTTGTCGATCGAAATCGTACCTGGCGCCTGCTTTGAGTTGTCGAGTCGTTTCGGTTTGCCGGTGGCCTGTTCCATTGCCATCGAACCTGCCATTGCGACTTCACCGGTGAGTGTTGAGTCAACGATGGCGAGATTGTGTTTGCCGGGAACGAACGTGATCGTTGTCGAACCCAACACGTGTCGCAGACGATCGGCGCTTACCGTCATTGGGCCGGGTGATGGTGCGCTGCCAGGCGCGGGTTGCGGAAATGCGGTGGAAAATGCGGTGTGAAAGTGCACATTGCCTTCCACCTTCTGCATGGTTTGATGAATGTGTCCATTCAGCACGGTGACTGAACCGAAACGCTTGAGCAATGCGAGCGCCTGTGCGCTGTCGTCGGTGCCCCATCCCCATTCGGGATAAATCGTCCACAGCGGAATGTGTGCGAACACCACGATTGGCGTGCTGGTAGCAAGTGGCTGCAAGTCTTTCTTGAGCCAATCGAGTTGTTCGGCACCGAGCGCACCAAGTCCGCCGGCTTTCAGGTCCATCACGTTCACGAGACCGATGAAATGCACGCCGGTGTGATCAAACGAGTAGTACCCTTTGCTCGATTTGCGTCCGAATCGATTGAGGTACTGCGCGCCATTGTCGGACAACACATCGTGCTCTCCGGGAACGAAAAACACTTCGCCGGTCTTGATTCCCTTGATCACTTCGTTGGCCGTATCAAACTCTTCGGGCTTGGAAAGTTGGGTGATGTCACCGGTATGCAGCACGAGCGCGGGCGGTGTGGGCAGCGCATTCAGTCGATCAACGGCCAGACGCAAGGTTGCCGTCACATCCGTGTTCGCCGCCTTGTTGAATCCAATGTGGCTGTCGCTGATTTGTGCGAAAAACAACGTCTTCTTTTCTGCGTCTGACAGTTTGTCGATCGCATTCATGGCAAAGGCTTTTGGGACACCTCCGCTAATCGCCCAGACCACGCCCGTACCGGCCCAGGCCATGCATTCAAGGAAACCGCGCCGGTTGACGCCGTCGTCTTCCCGTTCGGTGCCAATCTGGTGATCGTGATGATGGCCCGCGTGGCCATGGCCAGCGTGGCTGTGGCCGGCATGGCTGTGGTCATCGTGCTGATGGTCATCGTG
>JBDTTO010000986.1:0-1787 GCA_039930585.1 Gemmatimonadaceae bacterium | reverse complement strand
CAAAAACTCAATGAACTGATGGCGGAGCTTGGGATCCATCCCCGAAAAATCCGCTTCGAATTCCGCGTTGCGCTTGAAGTGATCCTTGTTCGGGTCGCGACGAAATTCTGCAATCAGCTCATCCCACATTTCGCGAACTGGGGTGACGTCCAGCTTGTCCATTGCGGCAAAGTCGGTCGTGTAAAATCGCGGACTGAGCGCGGCGTCCTGTTGCGCGGCGATCGTGCTTTCGTTCAACTCACGTTCGCGGGGCAGTTCAGAAGCGCGCGTGCCAATTGGCATCGTTGTCTGAGTCGGATACATGGGGCTAGCCCTCGAAACCGACGTCATACAAATCCTGAAAACCAAAACGGCCAACCAGTTTCGTCCACGCTCGGCGCACTGGTCCCGCGCGATCAACTTCGGCTTGCGACGAGAACGTGCGTTTTTCTCCAATCGCGATGCGTGACGGCAACCCACGGACCGTGACTGCATCACCAGGACCAACTTTTACATCACCAAGATCCACATGTGCGTGAAAGTGTTCCTGCGTCGCTTCCAGGTCGACCGTGCAGGGTACTTGTTCCAGACTCATACAGTTACCTCCGAAGGGGGCAGTCCCCGGTAGGAAAGCTCAACCGCCTGTGATGCGTAAAATCCACCTCGAATGACCTGCGTCCGTTCGAGATGCCAATCGTCATGCTCGTATTCGCGCAAACCCTGGCGCAGCACGTCATCCGAAATCGGTTCGACTGACGGCGCGCGTTCTCTGCGTGGAAACAGTTTTCCCATCGTCAGCATTACGGTCAGCATTGGTGTGCGCGGAACAACCGTGAACAACACCGAGCGGGACGTGCGGGAGCGCAGTTCGTTTACGACGTTCAGCATTTCTGGTGCGCGATAATGAATGACAGAATCCATCGCGACCGTGTAGTCGAAAGTGCCCAGCGACGGATCCAGCATGTCGCCCGCTCGAAAGTCGATCAGCTTGCGCAGCGATTCGGGCGTGCGTTCGCGCGCGAGATCGGTCAGCGTGGGCGACAGATCAATTGCGACCACGCTTGCGCCGCGCGATGCCAGTTGGATCGCCAACGTGCCAGTGCCGCAGCCCGCATCAAGCACGCGGAGCCCCGTGAGATTGTCCGGCAGCCAGCTCGCCAGCAATTGACGCATACGTTCACGTCCGGCGCGCACTTTCTGTCGCACGGCGCTAACCGGTGCGTCACTCGTAAGTTGCGCCCAGGCAGCAGCAGCGGTGCGGTCAAAATACTCCGCAATCCACGCGCGCCTGTGTTCGTAGGCGCCAGTGTTGCTGATAACCGCACCTTCAGCGGGCACGCGCATCAGTCGAATCCCAACAGGTCGAAGATGTCGCGATCTTTCATCGGGCTGACATGAACCTGCGGCACGTCACCGAACATGCCCGCCGCGAGTTTTGTGTATTCCGCGCGCACCATCTCGATTTCCGGCGTCGCGTCCATTTCAAACAACGTTTGTTTCTTCAGGCGACTGCGGCGGATCACATCGAGATCCGGAAATTGCGCACGCAACGTCAATCCAACGCGTGACGTGAACTTGTCAATTTCATCCGTCTCCCGGCACCGATTCGCAATGACACCACCCAGGCGCACGCGATAGTTCTTTGACTTCGCCTGAATCGCTGCGACAATGCGATTCATCGCAAAGATCGAATCGAAATCGTTGGCGGTCACAATCAGTGCGTAGTCGGCGTGCTGCAACGGAGCCGCAAATCCGCCGCAAACGACGTCGCCCAGCACGTCAAAGATCACGACGTCCGTGTCTTCCAG
>JBDTTO010000985.1:0-1789 GCA_039930585.1 Gemmatimonadaceae bacterium | reverse complement strand
CGTTCGGTGGTGTTGTCAGAAGCGCGAACCAAAGACAAGGCGATCATCGATCTGGTGCGCGTGCGTGATCGCGTGGTCGAAAGCGCCGTAGGATATCGCGGCATTACCTGGTAGTCGCACCCGGTTGTTGCACGCATTCGCAGCATGCCGGTCGCACGTGAACAGCACGACAAAAAACGGATCAGCGGTTAAACCAAGGGAGTGGCGATGAAGCAGGTCATACGGCGCGGGCTCAGAGAAATGATTGTCGAAGATGTGCCGGCCGCACGTCCTGGACGCCAGCAGGTGCTGGTGCGTCCGCACTTTTCGCTGATCTCGAGCGGAACGGAAACAGCCAGCATCAAAGGAAGTCTCGCTTCCGAACTGGCTGACAATCCGTCGCACATTCAGAAAGTGCTCGATGTCATGCGCGCGAACGGACCGGAACGCACAGTGCGCGAAGTGCTCGCAAAATTTCAGGATTTTGCCGTGCTTGGTTACGCTGGTGCCGGTGAAGTAATTGACAAACATTCGTCGGTGCGCGATCTCGAAATCGGATCACTCGTCGCGTATGGCGGCGAAGGTACAGGCCACGGCGAAGTCATCGCGACCTCACGCAATCTCGTCGCACGCGTTCCGGACTCTCTCGGTCTCGACAGCGCAGCATTCGCGACACTCGGCGCGATTGCAATGAACACCGTACGCATTGCGCAGCCAGCTCTCGGTGAAACTGTTGCCGTGGTGGGGTTAGGTCTGGTTGGTCAACTTGTATGTCAACTTGCCCGGTTGCAGGGTGCACGTGTCATTGCGCTTGATCTGCATCCGGCACGTGTTGAGCTCGCGCTGAAACTTGGTGCCGAGCGTGGTTTTGTGGGCAGTGAAGGTTCGCCCGAAGCAATTCGCGCCATCACCGATGGACGTGGCGTCGATTGCGCCATTGTTGCTGCCGCTGCAAAGTCGGCGGCGCCAAGCCAATTGGCACTTCGTCTCACGCGCGACCGTGGTCGCATAGCGGTGGTTGGCGCGGTGGCGCTCGAATTTCCGTGGCTTGAGATGTACCTCAAGGAAATTCAATTGCTGATGGCGCGCGCATACGGTCCGGGCAGCTATGACGACCATTATGAGCGCGACGGCGAAGATTATCCGGTTGCGTACGTGCGTTGGACGGAAAATCGCAACATGACGGAGTTCATGCGTCTCGCGAGTACTGGCGGTGTTGATACGAATGCACTGGTTTCGCATCGCTTCGATCTCGATGCAGCGCCACAGGCGTATTCGACGATTATGGCGCCGGGCACGGACAGCCTTGCTGTTTTGCTCAAATACGAAACTGGGGACAAGCGTAAACCGGCCGCAGAACTCCTCAAACGTCGCGTCAATCTGCGCGAAGCCACGGGCACACGTGCCGGCGTCGTTCGCGTTGCCCTCGTTGGTGCAGGCAACATTGCACGATGGGCGCACATGCAGGCATTGCAGAAGTTGTCCAACGCCACATTGCGCGCAGTCTGCGCATCAAACGGCACGCGCTCCAAGAGTTACGCCAGTCGCTTTAAAGCTGAGTATGCAACGACCGATTTCGACGAGATTCTGAATGACAAGGATATCGACGCGGTGATCATTGCGAGCCGGAATCCACTGCACGCGAATCAGGCGTTGCAGGCGCTGCAAGCCGGCAAACATGTCTTCGTTGAAAAGCCAATGGCACTCACCGAAGAAGAATGTCATGCGCTGTTAAAGGCCGAGCGCGAGACGGGTCGCGTGTTGCAGGTCGGATTCAATCGTCGCTTTGCGCCGATCTACAAAACGCTCA
>JBDTTO010000984.1:0-1793 GCA_039930585.1 Gemmatimonadaceae bacterium | reverse complement strand
ACTAAAGCACCGAATCCCCGCTGGGCGTACCAATTTATTGCGTACCGCTTGTTGCACCTGTGCCCAATGCCCGGCGCCCGTACAATCACCGCTGAAAAACCACCCGCCCCCCAACCACCGTCATCACGACGTGCGCCGAAACTATCTCGTCAACCGTCACCCGCGTAACGTCCCGATCAATCAAAACAAAGTCCGCCAATTTTCCGCGCGCAAGCGAACCAACACGCCCATCCGCAAACCCCGCGAACGCCGCATCAGTTGTGTACGCGCGCAACGAACGCTCCACCGAAACTTTCTGGTCAGGGATCCAGCCGCCCGGATTCATTCCGTCCAACGTCCGACGCGTCACAGCCGCATCAATTCCCAACAGCGGAATCGGCGGCGCCACAAACCAGTCACTGCCAAAAGAAACCGTCGCACCTGCATCCATCAAACTGCGAAACGCATAAGTCAGCTGCGCACGGTCAGGACCAATCACACGCTCCGCCCAACGACCATCATCAATCGCGTGATACGGCTGCACACTCGCAATCACACCGAGTTTACCAAACCGCGAAACATCCGCTGCATCCAGATGCTGCGCATGCTCAATACGAAAACGGCGGTCACGCGCACCATTCTCCGCGGCCACGCGTTCGTAAATGTCCAACTGAATTCGATTAGCCCGGTCACCAATCGCATGCACGATTGACTGCAACCCCGCCGCATCCGCGTCACGAATCCAGCTATACAAATCATCAACGTCGTTCACCAGCAAGCCAGTGTCGCTTGGCGCATCCGTAAACGGCTCCAGCATCGCCGCCGTATGCGAACCCAGTGAGCCGTCAACAAATGCTTTCAGCGCGCCAAGCCGCAACCAATCATCGCCGGCACCATTTTCAGCGATCTCATCACGCAAACGTTCCCAACTTGCCAGCGGCACAGCGGCATAAATGCGTGTTCCCAACGTACCCGCATCATGCGCACGCTTGAACACAGCGTACTCTTCCCAGAATCCCATGTTGTGCACACTCGTCACACCATGCGACGCCACATACCGCATCGCATCCCGCAACGCCACATCCCACTCGGCATCCGTTAACGCGGGAATCGCGCGCGCAACCAACTGCATCGCGTTGTCCTTGAACACACCCGTCGGATTACCGTTCGCATCGCGCACAATTGTGCCGCCGTCAACATCGGGCGTATCGCGCGTGATGTTGGCCAACTGCAACGCGCGCGAATTCGCGAGCGCCATGTGTCCATCCAGGCGATTGATCCACACGGGATTGTTTGGGGTAACGGCGTCGATCCATTCACGCGTGGGCATCTCCCCGCCCCACAGCTCGTGATCCCAATCGCCGCGCTCAATCCATTTGCCAGGCGTCGCCTTTGCGGCAAAGTCGGCGATACGCTTCACAAACTCTTCGCGCGTGTTTGCATCGCGCAGTTGCACAGACGCCAGCGCCAAACCACCCTGCAAAAAGTGTACGTGACTGTCAATAAATCCCGGTGCGACAAACTGTCCCTTCGCGTCAATCACATTGGTTGCCGCTGTCGCAAGTTTCTTCACTTCTGCGCTTGAACCCACAGCGACAATCGTATCACCGGCAATGGCCAGCGCATCCGCCCAGGGCTTTCGCTTGTCACCAGTCCAGATTTTCGCGTTGACGACCGCCATGGTGACAGGTGGCTGCGCGTTGGTGGCCTGCGTTGCGTTGGTCGGCATGTTCATCCTGCTTGATAGCGATCTTTCGGGCTTCCTGCAATCGCCGACTGGCCACCTGGTTGATTCCAGGCTGAGTGCGTGTCTC
>JBDTTO010000983.1:0-1794 GCA_039930585.1 Gemmatimonadaceae bacterium | reverse complement strand
GAAACACGGAGTGGCGGTGAAGTGTGCGACCATTACGCCCGACGAAGCGCGTGTGAAAGAATTCGGGCTCAAGAAAATGTGGAAGAGTCCGAACGGCACCATTCGCAACATTCTGGGCGGCGTGATTTTCCGCGAACCGATCATCATGTCGAATATTCCGAAGTTGGTGCCGGGTTGGACCAAGCCGATTGTGATTGGTCGTCACGCACACGCCGATCAATACAAGGCGACCGACTTCAAGGTGAAGGGTCCGGGAACGCTGACGATGACGTACACGCCTGCTGACGGCAGCGCGCCACAACAGTTTGAAGTCGCCAGATATGGCGCAGACGGCGGTGTGGCGATGGGCATGTACAACTACAACGATTCGATTCGCGATTTCGCGCGCGCGAGCTTTACGTTTGCGTTGCAGCGCAATTTCCCGCTGTACATGAGCACGAAGAATACGATTCTGAAAGCGTACGACGGTCAGTTCAAGGACACGTTCGAGCAGGTGTATGAGGATGAATTCAAAACGCAGTTTGCGGCGAAAGGACTGACCTACGAACATCGTCTCATTGACGACATGGTGGCGAGCGCGCTCAAGTGGGAAGGCGGATATGTGTGGGCGTGCAAGAATTACGACGGCGATGTGCAGTCGGATATTGTGGCGCAGGGGTTTGGCTCACTTGGTTTGATGACGTCGGTGTTGCTCACACCCGATGGCAAAACAATGGAAGCGGAAGCGGCGCACGGCACGGTTACGCGTCACTATCGCGAACATCAGAAGGGCAACAAGACCTCAACGAATCCAATCGCGTCAATTTTTGCGTGGACCCGCGGTCTCGCGCATCGCGGCGCGCTTGACAACAACGAGCCGCTGATCAAGTTTGCGCACGCGCTTGAGGCGGTGTGTATCGAGGCCGTCGAGTCGGGGCAAATGACGAAAGATCTTGCGGTGCTCATTTCGGCCAAGGCGCCCTATTTGCACACGGAAGATTTCCTTGATGCGATTGACAAGAGGTTGCAGGAAAAGATGGCCTGAACGGATATTCGCGGGGGCCGCGTCGTGTGTAGCGCCGATGTAGTGCTTCGGGATCGCTAACTGCCTGACACGGATTTAACGGATTAAACGGATACTTCGCACTTGTGCGGGTGTCCGTTTTTCTTGGCGAGGATCCATGTTGCGGATCTTGATCCGTTTGATCCACCAAATCCGCCTGATCCGCTTCACCACTGTTTGAGCGACCGCCGCGAACGGCATCGTCACTAAAGCAAATGTCGGACCATGCACTTCCACACTGTTTAACCGAATGCGGCGATCGGCAGTTCCACTCCAACCAACCGCCACACCGTCCGCAAAATCCTCTATTGTCGGATGGCCTTCACCATCGCACCAATACCACCAACCACTGGCAACGAGACTGAAGTTCCGTTGAGATCAACACTCAACTCCGTGCCTGCCTTAGGCCACACGGTGAAATCCTTGTCACTCGACATGATCATCAATCCAAGGCGTTTCCCCGCCGGAATGATCTGATCGTCGGGCTGCAAACTGAATGTCACGTTGTAAAACTGTCCCGGCTTGAGCGCTTCACCTGGTGCCATCGAATCGTAATTTCCGCCTTTGGTCAACGACTTGTAGTTCTGCGGATCGGCCCATCCACGCGTGACGATACCCTGCATTCCACCAGGTTCGCCCAGGCGCGCATTATCGAACGGCAACATCACTAGCAACACACTCAAATTCGCCGCAGGTTTGCTCGACGACAAACGAATGGTGGCCCGGTTCGCGCCCGGCGTGGAGATTCCGCT
>JBDTTO010000982.1:0-1799 GCA_039930585.1 Gemmatimonadaceae bacterium | reverse complement strand
CGCACCGTCGTGCTTGGATACGACGACGATATTGATTTGATGCTGCAAATCGGCCGCGCGCAGTTTCGCGAAGGTTTGGTTGAAGGCGCGCTCGCGTTTTTTGAACGCGCGGTTGCAATCTCCCCCGAATCTGCCGAAGCCGCCGCGTGCGTCGGTTACGCGCACCACCGACTGGGCAACGAAACCGAGTCGGTGGCGTCACTGCAGCGCGCGCTCACACTTGAACCCGAGTTTGGTGAAGCTCGCGTGTATCTCGCAAACATCATGTACGATGCGGGCGACATGGACGGTGCTTTGGCCGAGTTCGAAAAGACGACCACCGAAGACCATTGGGACGAGCTTGGAATCTGGCGTCTCATGGAACTCAAGAAGGCCGCATACAAGCTCGAAGACAGCGACGGCGATCTGAAAATCTGGGAGGAACGTCTCGTCGAATTGGCGGGCGAACCCGACGCGGTTGACGAATTGCTGTCCGAAGTCGAACAGAAGGTGATGGAAGAAGAAAACGCGGCGATGTCCGAGACGGACAATGATCTCGAATCACTAAGCACGCTGTTGTCGTCGCTTGGTGAGAAGCACAACGACGAAGCGCAGTTGGATTTGTACGTGGTAGAAGCAGGGCAGGGCAACAAAGCGCATCGCGTTGAGTTGCGCGATGGCCGGCAGGTTGATGGTACGTGGGAAGAGATTGTGCAGCTGATGCGCGACGAAAGAAACGCAGCGTTGCCAATCGATGAATTCATGTCGTCCGAGTCGCGCCGTCAGTACGGCGCCACTGGTGCGCAAATTCCAACGCGCGACGCGGAAGGGTTTATTCGCGGCAGTGCGGAAGCCGGATTGTTGCGAATCGTGCGGTGATGATGTGAACGCACCGACCGCGAATACAACGCGCGCAGCCCTTGAGGTTGCGCGCGTTGCGTTAGGACGCATGATGGGCGCGCCTCCCGCTCCAGGCGCGCCGTGGGCTGCTCCAATGACGATGGCGGCCCGCGCGAGCGACGCGTGGAAGAATACCGAAATTCTGTTGCGCTTAAAGACGTCGCGTCCGGATCTCGCCGGTCAGGCGTTGCTCACCGAAGCGCGTCGTGTGGACGCGCTTGATATGGATGGCACGCACGCACTCGTAGCGATGCGCGAATGGGTTGAGCGAACGCTGGCGCCAGGCAGTGCCGCGCAGATGCTTACGCTTCCGCCAACTGATGCGGAGCGCGAAGTCGCCGGCAATGCGTTGGCCGCGCTCGACCGCGCGATGGGCGTTTCGCCGGTCGCGTCCGTTTCTGAGTCGGGTGCAGCTTCAACCTTTGCGAACCCGATTCCAGTGCAACCGTCATCTGGGCCGCCGTCGCAGTGGGCGCCGCAGGCAACGCCGGATGATACGCAAAATGCGCCGCGTTATTCGGCGCCCGAGAATCCCTGGAGCCCGGCGCGAGGACCACAGTTACCGCCCAACCGTCCGCGCACGATGCCCGAAAACACAGTTGAGGGCACGTTGGACCAAATGGCCGCGGATGCGGCCAGGAACACCAACGCCAGTTATTCAGATAGCGCACCGAAAATTCGATCAGTCTCAGTCTCCAGCGGACTGATCATGTTTGTGCTGTTTCTCGTGGTCGCAATTGGCGGCGCCGGCGCGTGGTACATGCTGCGCGGCCGAAGCCAGTCATCCAACACGCAGGCAGGCGTCGACGCCTACACGCGCGGTTCGAAAGAAGCGGCGCGCATCGCACTCGTTAAAGCCGTCGACCAAAATCCGCAGGACGTTCGTGCACTCACGTTTCTGGGTCGCGTGTCGCGCGAGC